>CAZBML010000007.1:3686-17841 GCA_964493295.1 uncultured Pseudomonadales bacterium
ACAAGTTCGACTTGAGCGATATCCTCCCCGGCGCCCTTAGGTTAAACGCTTTCTTAAAGTCGGCACCCGACATGGTTACTGCCCCTTTATTAGTTTGGAAAGTTACATTGGCTGTCACCCCATTGTTGCCATAACTAACAGACACCCCAGAGACACTCGTAAAACCGCCGATCCCCAGCAACTCTCCTTTCGAGTACGGGTTGCCACCCCAGCAGGACGACTCTGGAGTCACTCTACCAGCATCTCCTCCCCCGTTAAACATTACGTGCCATGCATTTAGAATATCGGCCATTTCTTCTGAGTTTAGCCACGGACTCGACCTCCCACAGTTGTCGCCAGATCGACTCCTATACCAAGCTTTATAAAACCACGGGCTCCCGGCAGTTTTTTCATATGCTTGGC
The DNA here is from genome assembly GCA_964493295.1 of uncultured Pseudomonadales bacterium. Lineage (GTDB taxonomy): Bacteria > Patescibacteriota > Microgenomatia > UBA1400 > UBA12108 > CAJAUT01. Next base: position 4,089 of record CAZBML010000007.1, read on the forward strand.
TAGTCCAACCAGATTGTCCACTAGCCGTATCCCAAAATCCAGGGGTACTATACCCATTAGCACTATACGACAACTGGTACCCCCCCGAGGTCGAGGCGTACCAGGTAGAAAATGGGCTCCCGTTGGCATACACCACCTTACCCCGGGTAGCATTCACTGCCTCTTCCCATTTACCTCCCTTGGGTTGCGGTTTAAACACTTGGCAAGCTTCGGTAGCACAGATAGATCCACCTCTTGCTAGGGCATAGCTTCTGGCCGCAATTGCTTGAGCCTTGAGTGCCTCCATCCCCCCCTCATCTCCCCAACTCCCAGGCATTTCATAGATCCGCTTGGCATAGTCTTCTAAACTAAAACTGCCATATCCATCGACTTTAATTTGCACATCCGGATTGTGATCCTTGATCTCAATCCCTGCTCCGTAATAAGCTTTCAAAATGGTCTCATAGCTCTGACCAGCTTTTGCTCTCCCATACGCACCGTACTGACTCATTCCCTTAAAATGTGGTGCCCCAAAACTAAATGCTCCAAACGCCGGACTAAAACCCGGGTTATAATCAGGGCGACTTGCCGGGTCATCTGCTAGTGGTACATCTCCCACCGTAGTCTGGAAAGTACCCGATTTTTCTGACAAAATAGCCTGCTGTTTGGCAGTCAAAGTCGCAATCTTACCCGACAACTCAGCTTGCCACTTTTTCGCTCCGGCTATCTCTTTTTCAAAAAAAGCCTTTTGAGTATCTAGTTTCTTTTGCAGTCCTAGCAATTGATTTCTATCCGTCTCAATCACTTTTTTATCGCTTTCCAGTTTGAGGATATCGCTCGTGATCGAAACTATTAGGTTCTTGTCCTCATCTCTCGCCGCCGATTTGTAGGCAAGACCCCTGGTCAGCTCCCCGGCCGAGGGTGAGGAAGCAAACACCAAAAAAGGGGAAAATTGACTATTCTTCTTATACAAGTCTCTCACTTTTGCGGCTAAAACCTTGTATTGTGATTTTATTTTTACCTCTCGCTCCGCGATCCCCGCTTCCAAGGCTTTGATTCTCGCCCCAGACTCGTTAATTTGGTTTTGGATTCCACTCACCTGTTTACTCAACTTGGCAACCTCAGATTCTAGTGGCGTGGTCGCCTTTACCGAAGCTTCCATTTGTTGCTGTAGCTCGGCGATCTGTTTCTCAATATCCTGGAGACTCTCTGCCTTCACCCTCTGGTGTGTTACAATTATCCCTATCAAACATAGAACCAATAAACCGCTATGAAAAAGTTTTTTCCAGAGAGAAAGCATGCTTCTATCCTAACACAACTTGCAGTCTTCCTTTTTGCCCTCGCTTCTCTCGTCTCTCCTAAAATCGCCCTCGCTTTTGATCCAACCGGCACTTGTGGTGACCAAGCGATCGATACCGCGCTCGGATGTATGCCGGTCAGCACGACTGGTTTTACCTCAGCCCTCCTCACCTTCCTCGCTGGCACAGCCGGAGCTATCTCGCTCGTTATCATGCTCGCGGCCACTATCCAAATCATGACTGGTGGCGACAACGCCGAACAAGTCAAAAAAGGCAAAGAGTTGTTTACTGGCGCCGTGACCGGACTCCTTTTTATTATTTTCTCCGTCACTCTACTCAAAATCATCGCGGGTGATATCATTCAATTACCAGGATTTAAATAATATGTTTGTCTCAAAAGTTCGAGCTCAAGATATCCCATACGGCGACTACAACAATGCGATCGGGATCAAGGGTGGCAACGATAGTCTAGGTGGGATCATCAACAGTTTCCTCCCTACTCTCCTTACCGTCGCTGGTCTTATCCTCTTTGGCATGCTCGTGATGGGTGGTTTTACTATGCTAGCTGGCGCCGCCGACAAAGAATCCCAGGAGAAAGGTAAAAAAATGATCACCAGCTCACTAGCTGGGTTTTTCATCATTTTCCTCTCCTACTGGATCGCCCAGATCCTCCAGGTCATCTTCAAAGTAAACATTCTCAGTTAAAGTCAGTCTCCTTAAAGAGTGCGAGTGTTGGGTGGAGACGTGTTTCACACTATAAATAGAGGCGTGCAGGACAAGAGTTGTTTTGTCGCAGTGTAGTGGATTCCGCCACAGGCGAAACCGTCACACAAGAAAAACAATTCGTCCGAACGCCATACTTTATTTTCCGAACCGTCTCTGTCTACCCTGATACTCCTCTATTGCCGTATCCAACTCTTTCGGTCCAAAATCAGGGAAAAGTGTCTCCGTAAAATAAAGCTCGCTGTATGCACTTTGCCACATGAGGAATCCCGATAGTCTCTGCTCCCCACCCGTCCGAATAATCAAGTCTGGGTCCGGCATCCCTGCCGTATCCAAATATTTTTCAAAATCCACCCCTCCCTTTTCCACTGCCCTCTTAATCTCATCCCTTCCTCCATAATTTAGTGCAAACGATACCATAATTTTGTCATTTTGCTCGCTCGCCTTCATCGCTTTTTTCATCCCCTCTTGGATATCACTCGCGAATCGCGACATATCGCCAATCATATGGAGTCTCGCGCCTTTCTCAATAAATTTCTGGACTTTAGTCATCAGTGCTTTACGGAAAAGGCTCATTATTCCTTCCACCTCCTCTTTCTCGCGTCCCCAGTTCTCCGTACTAAAAGCCCACAAAGTTAAATATTTCACTCCTAGTTCCCCCGCTCGCTCAATCAACTGTTCTACTACCGAGTCTACAGCAAACGCATGCCCTGCCACCGCCGCGAGTCCCCTCTTCTTGGCCCATCTCCGGTTCCCATCCATTATGATAGCGATGTGATTGGGTATATTGGTTTGGACTGGCATATTTAAAACAAATGATCATTTACCAATTTAGCGGCTTCACCAATAGAACACTCAATCACTGTCTTTATGCCCACGACTTGATCAAGGACAGCTTTTATCGCCCCTACATCTTTTCCTTGGCACACAATATGGACGTGGGGACCAGCGTCAACGGTAAAAAACGCTTCTATTCCTTGATCTCGCAACTTATACATAGCCTGGAAAACCTCGATTGTTACTCCGCGCCAATATAGAATATTTGGGCTCTGGGTCATACAAATCGTGTGGAGTCGATAACACTCATCCTCAATCACTTTGCCAAACGCTCTCCAGTCACCAAGGTTCATCGCTTCACGCAAACTCGCAATGTTCTTTTCCGCTTGGATCACTGCTTGGGGATAATAGGGACTCGTAGCAGCCATTGCCATCGCCTCGGTTGTCGATACTTTTTTGGCCGACGTGTCCTCTGCCATCACCAGCAACACTTTCAAATCCCACTGTTTGGGATAGGTAATCTGTTCCGCATATGAGCTCGCATCATCATCTGCCGTATACCATACCGATACTCCCCCCGGTATCGACCTGCTGGCCGATCCAGAACCATTGCGGGCCAGAACCGACATTTCCCTTTCACTCAGACTTAATCCTGCCGCACTCGCCGCCGCCATAGAAAGGGCTGCAAACCCACTCGCCGAAGACGCCATCCCTGCTGACTTGGGGAAATTGTTTTTTGACACCACTTTTGCTTTTGTCGTAATGTGGGCCAGCTTTCTCACTCTATCTAGGTGTTTCTTCACTTTTTCCACTTCGTCCTCCTCAAACCCCTGGCCCAACAGTTCTACCTCGTCCTCTTTGTAATTATCGCTAAAATCGACTGTAGTGAGCGTAAAAGCTTCATCAAGTGCGATTGCCACCGAAGAATTGGCTGGCAAACGCAACCCATCATCTTTTTTACCCCAATATTTAACCAATGCAATGTTGCTGTGTGCTTTGGCGGTCGATTTTTGCATAATCCTCCTATTTATCTAGTATTCCTAAATACTCTAAACAGGCCTTTGCGCCTGGTGTTAGTTTATCACTGATCGTGTGCACTGTATTATTATCAAAAACTTTTACTTCGCTCACTTCTTCTGGATCTAGTCTCAACGCTCCTCTGTACTCTCCGGTGACCACCCCCATTACTGCCCAGTTTATTGGTAGTTTAGAAGAGACTTTTCCTACTAGCTTGAGATCTACCGCTTCGACCCCTATCTCCTCTTTGGCTTCTCTCCTACCCGCTGTTAAATACCCCTCGCCATCACTGGTTATTAAATCTGCCCAGTCCACGTGTCCCGTCACCGAGAGTGTCCAATATCCAGGCAATTGTTTTTTCCTCATTGATCTGTGTTGCAACAGAAAACTTTCGTGCTTTTTACTTGTATAAAGCAGAAGCATTACTTCTCGGTGTATCTTTAAGTCTTCAGGATTGTGTGCCTCATCTCGCTCAATTTTTCCAATTAGATTATCTTGCTCATCTACCTGGACAATCCACTCATCGCTCATATTATTCAATTCTAACCCCTTCGGCACCTGTCTTTATATCCATCCATGTCCCACCCGCTGTCTTTATTGCCTCTATCACGTCTGCTCGCTTACTTTTGTCAGTAAATCCAATCATACAATCCCCTCCTCCTGCCCCCGACAGCTTGGCCCCGTACGCCCCAGAATCTCTAGAAGCCTTGATCATTTTATCGAGCTCTACCGAGCTAACATTTAGAGTAGAGAGGAGTTTTTGATTCTTATTCATCAACTTCCCTAGTTGTTCAAAATCTTGCTTCACAAACAATGTTTTTGCTTTATTCACCAGTTTTGTGATATCAGCAAAAACCGAGTCTACCCACCCCTCGTTTCGCTTGAGTTCTGCTACTTGTCGTATCAGGGTTGGCGTGTCTGCTTTTACTCCGGTGTATCCGACTACCATTGGCAAGTCACCCTCATAAATGCTTTCGATCACAGTACCTGGAGTTATGTAATAAATGGTGCCACCATATACAGACGCCGCCACATCAAAACCCGACCCCACACCCTGCACATCCAGTACTGACTGATATGCCATCTCAAATATATCTTTACTCTCCATCTCTACCTTAAAGTATTTTGCTAGTGCTTTGGTCAGCGCTACAACCACCGCGGCACTCGACCCAAACCCAAACTGAGTTGAAAAGTCTGATTTTGTCGAGATCCTGATTCCCTCGTTTATCTGATATTTCGCATAGAATCGCTTCACGAGCATCTCCACAAACGCCATCGACTTTGGCAAATCATCTTTTCCAAGTCTCGCAATTTTTTTGTGATATTCATCTAGACCTACATTCGGCGAACACACGTGGATCTCACCTTCTCCATTTGGCTCAACACTCACACGAACTCTCTGATCCACTGCCGTCACGATGCAAGGGCTTCCATACACGACTGCATGCTCTCCGTATAACATCAGTTTCCCTGGAGCCGATGCTGTGATTTTCATTTGCCTCCGATCACTGTCTCAAAATAATCAATTTGCTTATTATCCAACAATTTCTTGATTTGTGTTAAATCATCCTGCATTACGATCATCATGCCAGATCCAGTCTTTACCCCACCTGCCCCTGATATTTTTACACTAGCCCCCATCACTCGCAGTTCGTGACTTAGTTTCTTGGCTCTTTCACCCACTACCCCCAGCTCCTCTAAGAGTAATCCATTTTGGTTGAGTAGCTCAGCAATCTCGTAACCACTTAGCAAGGTCTCTCTGATTTGCTTAACCAATTCTGCAATCTTATCTATCACCACGATATTTGTCTGTTTCGCCGCCACTAGCTCAACCATTTCTTTAGTAGATTCTTCTGGTTTACCCGAATTTAAAAGCAACAATTTTATGGGTTTTTTAATCCTGAGTCTCTCAAATGGCTGTCCCTTGGTATATGCAATTAGTCCACCATAGATCACTGTGGCTGGATCAAGCCCAGAAGGGTTGCCGTGGGCGATCTTCTCACACTCCATGGTGAGTGCAAACAACTCATCATTATCAATTGGCTTTTTCAGATACTCTCTGACAGCTTTTATAGTTGCCGCCGCAACAGCCGCCGATGACCCAAGTCCAGATCCGATCGGCAACTCGCTCTCAATCTTTAATAGGATATTTTCGTCGCCTCCAGCCACCTCTATCGCCTTGTCAATAACCGGGTTCTTCTCGCTCCCTCCACTCTCCGCCACACTCACTCGTACGCTGAGTGAAATACTCGCCGCCAGCGCCATCTTCCCATACACTACCGCATGCTCCCCTGCCAATATTACCTTCCCGCAAATCTTCATATCTCAATTAGTCGTTCTTCATGCTCAAATTCATTCGAACACAATACGGAATCTGTGGTCAGCCACCATCAACTTGAACCATGGTGCATATTTATCAGGATTTCTCTCAACGTCTTCGTTTAACTCTCTCCATTCCACCCACCTACTATCCATCGCCTCCTCAGGATTCAGTTTTAATTCACCCAACCACTCTCCCACAATCACGTTATCTAACTCGTTCTCACACCAGCCCTCAACGTCGGGCGCATAGTAAGTAAATTTGTAAAGCTCTCTCAGCCGACTCTGATCCACCATTATCCCCATTTCTTCATTTACTCGTCTCACCGCACTAGTTAAATAGTTCTCACCAGGGGCCAGGTTGTAGCAACATGTGTTTGCCCAGTAAAAGGGGAACACAGGCTTCCCCATCGCTCTCTGTTGCAAGAGCAACTCCTTTTTGTCTTTTACTATCCGATATAACTGCAACGAAAACGCTCGATGCTGTAGTCCTGGATCACGATGCGCCTCAATCAACCCGCCTATTCCAAGCTCATTATCATTCTCATCTACCAGCACTACTTTTCTCTCATGATATTTCTGATCTAGTTCTCCTACGGTCTTTCTCAAATTCATCCAATAATTATCTCATATACTCAGATGATTTTTATCTTTTGTGCGACCAATGTATTATGAGTATTTTTAGTGGGATAGAAGAATCTTTGTCTGAGTCATCCAAAGTTCAAGCTCGACAGGCCATTTTAGCTAACGACCTCTCGTCGCCTTTTTTTACCCCCCTTCTTTTTGACCCAGAAATCGTAGGCAAGAAAAACTGCGAAAACCTTGTCGGCCAAGTTACCATCCCGGTAGGCATTGCCGGTCCAGTTACAGCTACCCTCACCACGGATAGTTCCACTCACCAGCTCGACCTACTCATTCCCCTTGCTACTACCGAGGGGGCTTTAGTGGCCAGCATAAACCGTGGCTGTAAAATCCTTCGCCTAGGTAGTAACACCAAAATAGTCTGTAGAAATGTAGGGATGACTAGAGCTCCAGTTTTTGCCTGCACGTCTCCCGCCCACGCCGCCAAACTCAAAAAGTGGCTTAAAGCTCATCTCGATCATTTAGGACATATTGGTGAGGCGACCAGTCATCATCTAACCTACTTAGACTGCCAGCTTTTCCAACAATCAAACTTAGTTTTTGCCCGTTTTGCCTTTGATACCGGCGATGCCATGGGTATGAACATGGTTACCCATGCCGCCTCCGCTATCTCCGATTACATAATCGCCCAAAACCCTAGGGTAACTTGTCCTGCTCTCAGTAGCAATCTCTGTACCGACAAAAAAGTCTCGCGTCTAAATCACAAGCTTGGGCGTGCTCGTATGCTCACGGTTACCGCCGACCTGAGTACCAAGCTCATTACTCAAATCCTCAAAACCACGCCCAAACAATTAATGCTTACTTATCGATCAAAAATCGTGCACGGCTCCAAGTTGGCCGGACTCTCTGGATACAATATGCAATTAGCCAATACTGCTGTAGCCATTTTGATCGCGACCGGTCAAGACCCAGCTCACACTGTCGATATTTCACAGGGCGATCTCACCCTCAAACTCGATGCAACAGGTATTCACGCAACTCTCTATTTACCCACTGTACCAGTCGGAACAATCGGAGGTGGCACATATTTAGAGTCGCAATCTACTGCTAGGAGCCTCATCTCAGAGACGCCTGTAACCCCCGATGTTTTGGCCGCTACTATCGGCGTGGCTTGTCTAGCGGGAGAGCTTTCTGGCCTCGGGGCGCTCGCAAGTTCAACCCTCTCTTGTGCTCATCTCAAACTCAGTCGAGGACAATCATAATATGACAGTCGGTATAGTCAGTTGGGGCACCTCTATCCCTAGTCAAGCCGTCACCACCACGACTATCGCTCTAAGCATGGGTAAAAAAGACAATCCAGGAGATAACCTTGGAATCACTCAAAAAACTTGTCCTGAACCAGACGTCGATACAGCTACTCTCGCAGTGGAAGCTTCAAATAATGCTTTAGCCAAACTCAAAGACCGAGACTTGCGCAACTCTATTGGCAGTGTCCTCATCGGTAGTGAGTCTCACCCATACGCCGTCAAACCCACTGGAAGTATTGTGGCTCAAGCTCTCGGGCTTTCTCCCTACCTGAGCATGGCCGACCTTCAATTTGCCTGCAAAGCCGGGACTCAAGCCATTCAGCTCTCGCTGGCACAGGTGCAGTCTGGCCAGATCAAACTTGGCTTGGCCATCGGGAGTGACACGGCCCAATCCAAGCCGGGTGATATCTTGGAGTACACGGCCGGTAGTGGAGCAGGGGCCTATTTACTTGGTAGTTCTGATCATTTCAAATTAGCAGCAAACTTAATTACTACCATGTCTATCGCCACCGACACTCCAGATTTTTGGCGACGCAACCAGTCATCCTATCCAGAGCACGCAGGTAGATTTAGCGCGGAACCTGCCTATTTCTATCACGTGACCACGCTTGCCAAAAGGATAATGGACGAACAAAAACTCTCACCCGCCGACATTGATTATTGTATCTTTCATACCCCAAACGCCAAATTCCCTAGCCAGGCGGCAAAAATCCTTGGGTTTACACCCAAACAGCTTAGATATAGTCTCCCCGTTACCCACATCGGCAATACTTACGCCGCCGCCGTCCCACTCGCACTGGCCAATGTATTAGACCATGCATCTAGCAATGAAAAAATCCTGCTCGTTTCCTACGGCTCAGGGGCCGGATCAGACGCATTTATTTTTGAAACAACCCCACACTTGGTACAACTCCAAGGTACAAATATTAATAGTTTAACCACTCAAATCTCCCAGCTAGTCCAACTTGGTCTCAACGATTATTTAACACTAAGACAAAGGCTACACTAGTATGTCATATGCGCCAATTTCCATCCTAGGATTCGGCCAAACTAGTTTTGGCGAGCTCTGGGATCGCTCGCTACTTGACCTTTTTCAAACAGCCATCATCCTTGCGCTCGACAACGCCCAGCTCAAACCTACCGACATCGATGCGATTTATGTATCCAACATGGCATCTGGCAACTACGAGACACAACTTCACCTCAATTCCATGGTTTCTTCGCTCCTGCCTCATCACCCCCCAGCTTTTCGTTTAGAGGCGGCCTGTGCCTCTGGTTCACTCGCGGTCGTAGCCGCGACCCATGCCCTCCATGCCGGTACCTATCACCGAGTTTTAGTAGTAGGGGCAGAAAAAATGACCGATTGTGACACCTCCACCTCTACCAAGATCTTATCCTCTGCAGGAAATAATTACACCGAGTATGGTGGTACTTTCCCCGGGCTCTACTCACTATTAACCGATCTTTATCTAACTAGATATCGTGTTCCTCAGGCTACTCTGCGTCGCGTACTTTCGTCCATCTCTAGCCGTGCACACGAATATGCCATGGCAAACCCTTTTGCCCAGTTTCGCCGTCCGATCACCACTAAAGCTGTCTCTCAGAGTACATCCGTAGCTGGCATGCTTCGTCTCCTAGATTGCTCTCCTTTATCAGACGGAGCCGCCGCCCTCATCCTCACTAGTGATCCAGATCGCACCCTCTACCCTCATACGCCCCACCTCATCGGGGTTGGTCATGCTCAAGATTCTCTCGATTTATCCTCGCGCCACGACCTACCCCATCTCACGGCCACCACTGTGGCTACTAATCAAGTTTTTGCGGGATCATCACTTACCTTGGCAGATATCTCGGCTATCGAACTTCACGATTGTTTTACCATCGCCGAGATACTCGCCATCGAGGATATCGGCTTTCTCCCTAAAGGCAAAGCCGCCCGTACCCTAGACCGGCTTGGCTACTATCGAGAGAACTTGGTAGTTAATCCTTCTGGTGGGTTAAAAGCTTGCGGCCACCCGGTAGGCGCCACCGGAATTAAACAAATTGGTTTTCTCGGCAACTACTTAACCACCCGTAATCAGCGCAGTCGGTATGGACTCACCCACAACGTCGGGGGGACTGGGGGAACAGTCATTATGCATCTTATTGAAGGGGGTAATAAAGTCCATGACTAACTCAAGTATTGCCCCAGCCAAGTATTGGCGTGACAGTAAGGAGTGGCCCCACTTGCTTGGCCAAACCGGTGTCGTTATCGCATCTAGTTTGGTCCACTCTGGCCTGGCGGAGCTCGATCCCCTCTCTCCCTACTACCTTGTTTTAGTCAAACTTTCGAACGCTCACAACACATTATCTACCCATCTATTTCTTGGTGCCTCTGGTTATAAATTCAAAACTGGGATGGCGGTCCAGTGCGTTCTGCGCCGCTTATCCAGCTCGCAAAACGGACTCATCCATTACGGGATCAAGGTTGTCCCCAAACTACTCCCTTAGCTCTACTTCGCTCGCCAAAACCGTACCACAAGTACCATCAAAAGTCCTTGCCACAGCAATAATCCCAATAGTGTCGACCCTAGTGCCATGGCCATCATTTCTCTCCCGATTGGTCCCAGGGTAAAGAAAAAAGACCCCACTCTCCCCACCACAAATAACGCAATTAATCCGAGTACGGGCGACATCGTAACCGGCAACAGAATCGGTTTATTTAAAACCATCCGCTTGACCGATTGGTACGGGTGGATGGCTAGCCCGGCTAGAGTTACACTCCAGACATACGCGACCCATACACCTAGTGCTCCCCACTTTTTCATCTGGCAAACCCCCCAAAAAGTCCCAGGATAAATTCTCTATACTCCACTCCAACTATCAAACGAACAACTACATAAACAATTACAGCAACAGGCACTACTACTCTCCACGGATTCGTCGCAAGCCAATCTCCCATTCCTCTCGCCCAGTCAGGGATTATCTCAGTATTAACCAGTTTTCTCTGTGACTCTGCCCTCTTCTCTAGCTCTGTTATAAAACTACTCTCTTTCATATTCTGTCCTAAAGGCTAGTCTTGCCCGGTAAAGCAATGACTCTGTCGCCTTAAAAGACAAATCCATTCGTAGAGAGATGTCTTTTACACTCATCGACAGCTCATATCTGTACGAAAGTACGTCTTGATATTGCTTTGCGAGTCCACGATACACCCCAAAAAACTTTTTCTCTATTTTAGTTTTCTCGTAAACAAATTCTGGCGCAAGCGTTTCAGATACCATGTTTTCAAATAATGGTGATGTCCGCTCGACCGCCTCACGAATAAATCGCTTACGATAAAAATCAGCCACCTCATGTCGTGCTATCGAAATAAGCCAAGTAGACACGCTGGATTCCCCTCGGTACAAAGCCAGCGAATCAAATGCCGACAAGAATGTGTCTTGTAAAATTTCCTCCACCTCTTCTAATGCTAGTTTTGTCGCCAAATATCGTCGTAGTTTTGGTGCATATGCCTTGTAAAATGCAGTTGCCGCCCCTCTCTTCCCTGCCAAAACCTCTTTTACAATTTTTTCCATACTTTATAGATTATACTAGGTGCGCTATACTCTGCTTATGGCATGTCCAGCAAATTTAGGTGATTGTCTCAAACTCCAAAACAATACCTCTCTAGGCTCAGAATACAAGGGGGCGGGTAGCCTGATCAACAACGTCCTCCCCAACATCTACATCGCCGGCGGAGTGATTATTTTTTTCATGATTCTTTTGGGTGGTTTTACTATTATTGCCAACGCTGGGAACAAAGACAAAGTGGCCGATGGTAGCAAAACCATCACCTCTGCTATAATAGGACTATTAGTTCTTTTTGCCTCCTACTGGATTATCCAAATAATCCAAGTAGTTACAGGAGTAAATATCCTAAGGGATTAACTATATGGCAAGCATCGTCGGTGAAACCATCAAATCCCCTGTTACAAGCTATGGCTCTGTCGAAAGTAGCAAGGGCGTCTCTGCCTTTATCTCCAATATCATCACCGTTGTCTTTGTTGCCGCCGGACTATTCGCCTTTTTCAACTTGATGATTGCTGGCTTTAGTTATATTACCGCCGCAGGCGACTCCAAGAAAATCGAAGCCGCCACCTACTCGATCAACATGTCTTTGATTGGTTTGGTTGTTATGGTTGCTTCGGCCGCTGTAACTGGGATTGTCTCTTATCTCTTATTTGGCAGTGCCACTGCGATCCTCTCCCCCTCAATTAGTGGTCCTGGGAGTTTTAACTAACAATGTCAAAGTTATTAGCCCAATCTAAACCTCTCGGTAACATTACCACCCCTGGGGGCTATAAACCAGGGACAGGGATCGAGGGTTCAACTAGTGCCATCGAAAAATTAATCAGCAATGTCCTCGTAGCGCTTACTGTTGTAGCAGGTCTAGCTTTTACACTCTATTTCCTACTCGGCGGTCTCAACTGGATCACTGCCGGTGGTGACAAAGGCAAGATCGACAAAGCCAAGGGGATGATGACCAACGGAGCAATTGGACTCATTGTCATCGCCGTTTCCTATGCCATCACCTGGATAGTAGGCAAGGCTTTGGGGATCGACATCCTCAATCCCGGTACAGTCATTAATGGTATTAAGGTAAATTGATGATGAATATTCGACGTAAGACGATAGACTCTAGACTCCAGTATTTAGTAGCCCCACTAGCATCTATCTTCTGGTATCTAACATCTGCGCGCACTACGAGCGCGGCCATCACCAACACGGCAGTTCCTGGCGGTTCTTCTCCCGATGGTTCACCCAAACAGTTTGCCGTCACAGTGGCAACTCTCTGGCAAACGATTATTTTAGTCGGCGGACTGGCGTTTTTGCTTTACTTCCTCCGTGGCGGTCTCAACTGGATTATGGCAGGGGGAGACAAAGGCAAAATTGAAGAGGCTCGAGGTCACATCACCCAGGGACTCGTGGGTCTCGCCATCTTGGCGGCGTCCTACGTGATTATCAAATTTATTGAAACCGCCATCGGCATGAACTTACTCAATATTAGTTGGCCCACCGCAGGCTGATATATGAAAAAAATACTTCTTTTCCTATCTCCTATCTCCTATCTCCTATCTCCTATAAATGTCTATGCCGCATCTAGTAGTTTTTCTGTCAATATCGGGGATGAAACCAAGTCTCGTGTCGCCGTCAACACAGATTTGGGGTCATTTGTCAGCAAAGTCTTTTCCGCGGTTATTTTAGTTGCAGGTCTAGCTACTTTTGGTTACCTCGTCTATGGTGGCCTCCAATGGATCATGAGTGGAGGTGACAAAGGCAAGCTCGAAGAGGCACGTAGCAAGATTACCAATGGTGTAATAGGTCTTGCTGTGGTCGCCTCTGCCTGGGCAGTTTACCTTCTTCTAGACTACTTCTTCGGCATTGGACTTGCTAAATGATAAAATAAAACATAAACTATTAATAAAGGAGAAAAACATATGTCATTAACTCTAGTCACACGTGTCCAAGCCGCTATGCCAGGTGCTCCCAATCTCTCAATTGGTAAACCAGAAAACGTTGCTATCACCAATATTGGAACCTTAATTCAGGGAGTTGTTCAGGGTGCAATCGTTGTCTCTGCTCTCCTCGTCTTTATGTTCCTCATTTGGGGTGGTATTCAATGGATCACGTCTGGTGGTGACAAAGGTAAAACCCAAGAAGCTCGCGATCGTATTACCGCCGCTCTCGTTGGACTGGCTGTCGTCGCCTCTGCTTGGGCTATCATGTTGATCA
>CAZBML010000008.1:0-8602 GCA_964493295.1 uncultured Pseudomonadales bacterium
TCCGACGCCCCAGGTCAGGGAAATCGCTGGGCAAATCATCTGTCACATCTTTTGCAATCTCCCAAACAGTTTGCCAACCCCTATTTGCTGCCCCGATTACCCGCTCCATAAATCCGCCAGGTTTGACTTTATCTAACAAACTATTCCCGACTTCTCCCATCACGTTAGCAATATCTTGCGCAAAATAGGCTATTTCAGCTCCGACTCTCGTTATTCCTTGGAAAATCCGCTCACTGACAACTGTTTGTGACGTCCGCTGTTTATCTAAAGATCTAATTTCTTTAATTCGTTCATTAATAACCACCCTCCGCACTTGCTCCTGGAAGACCCTTCCACAATCTAGTGCAGTTTCTTGCACAAACAAGTCGAGGACCAGCTCATCCATCCCATACTTCATCAGCTCGGCTTTCTCTGGACCATCCTTTACTAAAATTTCTTTCAGATTTTGATTGTTCGCTCTTATGCCTTTGTTACGCAATCTCTGATTTACCACCATTCGCATTGCTCGCTCACCGTCCGTACCAGGAGTATTACTATTGAACGCCCAATGGCCATCTTCGTCACGCGCTACGCCCAACTTATTTGCGACTTCCGCTCTCCCGCGATCGTCCAACATATTAGCGTTATTCAAAATATCAGTGAATATTGAAGCCAGCTCTTTGTTCATCCCCTCCTCGTTAGTTGCCTCACCCTGCCACTCGAACAGTTTTCTAACTCTATCTGTAGCCACCCCCATCTTATCTAATACAACATGTGGGTTGCTATCGTTATTCTTATACTTTAAGCGATCGGCCAGATACCGCAACGTAAGTCGACTATCAGTACGCGCATCATCATACGCCAACACGGTGTGGAGTATTCTGAGCTTGTTCTGGTGTCCCTGCTTCAAGCTAGGCAGTCCTTTATCAGACCATTCTAGGTGCTCCATAATGTTTTCTGCCAATCGATCTCTACGATTATTGGCCTCAGCAACTTCCTGAAGAAAAATCACATCGCTAGAATCAATCTCTCTCCACCACTCTTTTCCTTTCGCCGTAATCAGCATTGAAACCACTTCGGGAGCCATGGCATCGAATTGATGTTGCAGCTTAGGATCACTCTTAATGCGGTCAATAGCGCCAGCAGCATGTCCGTACGGAACTCCTAGCAAATTTTCCCAGGAATCTCTGAACGTACTATCAATTTCGGGCAACATCTCGTCAATTCGTGCTATCTCGCCCTTGGCCACCTTCTTGCTAACCTGCACCCCTTCCTGCGCCAACCGAAAACTCAGCTCATTTGGCCTTGCCTGACTTAGTAAATCTCTCCCTTTCTCTTTCATAGCTCTATGATAGCGTAATTATGTCTTTTTCTCACCTATTTCCCGTGACTTCCTACGGAAATTACCCCCATAAAGATGGGTTAATTCGTGAAACATGATGCCTATTCCCCCCATGCCAATCCCTGCACCAGCAATTCCCGCTGTCACACCTAACGTCAAGTTTGTCAGCAGCGCGGGATTACCCAGTGCCCCTAACAGGATCGTAAAACTGCCAGCAACGAGCGTAGTTGCTGCAATCATCGGTACTGCAATATCATGAATTTTTCCTGGCAAATTTAACCCACCTACTACCATGGGATTATTTAGTATCTTTGGATTCTCGAGTATGCGCTCCCTCAGCGTATTCGTGTACCAAGAGTTTTTCTTAGCCCTCTCAACTAGTCCCGGAAAATCAAGTTTGGCGGTCTCACACGCTTGTAAAAAGGCACTATATTCATCCTTATCACCAAAATACAAATCCTCAATCAGCTCCTTTGCCCGTTCTTTCCCATATACAGCTTCTAGGTGTGATTCGACATTCCCCCATTCTCGTGCCACTGGCAAATCTAATCGATACGACATATACCCGGTAGCTTTTGTCATTATTCCAAATATTTTCCCCCATATCCCCTTATGCGAGCTTGCCGCCTGCTCAGATAATTTTTGTGTAAGTAATTCATAAATTGGATAAGCCTCCCCCATCAAAGTACCCTTCTCAGTCAGGAGGTCTAAGAAATTATTTTTATCTTCATCTGTCAGTCGGTTATAACCTACCATATACTTCACAGGTGTTGAGTCTATTTCACTCGCCCATTTCGGGAAAGTTTTCTTAAAATCTTCCCTGGCATCATGCGTAATACTGCTTGGCAGCTCTACCGCCATTGTCGGCATATCTGGTATTACGCGCTTTGGTTGTGACTCGGGTTGTAGAGCTGTAGTTTCAACCACCCTCCTCCTTTTGGCAAAGTCACTGTCCCTCATTCTAAACAGCTTTTTCAGTGCAGACTCAACTCTAACCATTGAGTCCTCGAACTTAGTCGGCTTCTTTTCTTCTACCATTTCCAACGATTTTTCCAGCGGTGCAAAAAGAAAATTATTCACTTTACTCTCAGGCATACTAATAATATATCACCTAAAATAGTCGTGACTATTCGTTCCCATCCCTAACTAAATTATCACTGGCTCAATCGCACGACGATTTTATTATCACCATCCGTGATTAACTCACTCACGATTCTCTCCTTACTAATGCCACTTTGCAAAACTCCTCGAATGAGTTTGGGCACGATCTCCCTACCAATTAGTGGATTCTCCAAAATACTCTGTACCAAACTAATCAATGCCCGTCTTTTCTCCCACTCGACTTCAATTACCCTTGCACTCTTCTGTAAAATTTTGTCGTTCTCTGCCTGACCAGCCAAATATTCCTCGATCACACTCCTATCCTCCACCCCTACAACTTCTTTTAGATATTTAGCTCGAATCAAGTCGCGATCTTCGCTCTCAATCCCGTACTCTCTAATCCACACATCTATCTTCGTTTCTAGCTCGACATCATAGCTAGGGTGATCACGGTAGTAGTCGGCCAATACTAGTGCATCATCAGCCTCCGTTAATTCTGACTTTCTCCTCTTTTGACTAGCTATCGCAAGTCGTTCAGTATCAACACCAAAAGTTCTATTTTCAACTGCCCATCTAGCTGTTCTCAGTCTTGCCTCCTCTATCGATGTTCGATTCTCTAGCAAAGATAGCAATCCTAAAACTTTCTCAGCACTCAAACCAACATGGATATCTGACAAATGATTTTCTTCTAGTATTCCTGCCAGAGGTGTTTCCCATTCGAAATACTCTTGTTTACCCATCGCATCTCCTTCAACCACCTTGCGCTGTTTCCACAAATCTTCCCAGCTTAACCCACCCTCAAAACTAGTATCTAAATCAAGCTCCAATCCACCACCACTGCGAGAATCCTTAATATTAATCCTATTAATCGAAACTCCTACTCCATCTTGAACTTTACGATTTTTCTTTAGGAAATACTGCAATCCCATATTGAGAGCTTCGGACCAATTTTTTGGCATAGGGTAGGTCTCTCCCAATCGGCCTCTATCTAGTAACGACTGCACAGCCTTACCAACAAGTGGATACACGGCAGCCAATGCTAGTGCTACTTTTTTCGACCCATTACTATCAAACTCAAATTTTAATCCAGTAGGCATCTGATCATCATTGGTTATATTCACCCCCAAGAACAGCCCTTCTTTGCCTAGCATTTCGAACAATTTCAACATGGGTACCAACAGCTTGTGCTGACGTAGACCCTCTGGTACATCATTACTATCTATAATCATTTCTGCCCTATAGCCATCCTTCGCCTGCTTATGGAGGAGTCCACCCTCTAAGATAGTTTTAGCCTCCCATTTGAATTGCTTAAGTCCAAAATTGTCCAGAAGTTCACCAACTCCTCCAGGGTTCCTCGCAATGTTTTCCAATATCCCGTGCAGTGAACCACGATCTATATCTAAGTTGAAAATTCCTGTACTTTCTCCCGTACCAGGCTCACCTAGACTATATTCCCTTGTCATTGCCAATGTCCTCCACGATCTTCGCCAGCATAGCATTACTTTTCTTCTTCAGCTCTATTGCCCGCTCGAGTTCCTCAAGCGAGTTTAATGCGGTATCCATATTACCTATCATTTGATCAGTACTCACGGAATCATCATTTAGTACTTGATTATTCATTTGCACCCTCCTCTCCCTTGATCTCAGGCATTCTTATATTTACCCTTCCTCTCTGATATGTTCCAGGTTGATCATCAAAATCATTCTCTGTTTGTCCCGTGTATTTTCCCAGCTTTTTGTCGATCTGGGGCGCCACTCTTACGGACATCCGATCTACCCAATCAATCATTTTTTCCCCTACTCCTCTCAACCAACTCCCAGGATCACTTTGCCTGCGCAATAAATTGGACACTACAGCCGAAGCGGTGTAGAGCACTTCGTTCAAATTTTGCGTAAATGTCAGCGTCTCGCGTACTAAATTTTTCCAACTATTCACCTTGTCGATACCGCGCGGCAGTTGGTCCATGGTACTTTCCATCAAATCATCACTCACCGCCATCAACTCCTTCGCTCGCTGTTCATAAATCTCCCCCACGGCTAAAGCTTTGCCCGCAGCTTCCATCTTCGCCATACTCTCCATTCCAATCGCATTCATCAGCATCACGTCTGCGTTCTTCTCAGAGCCCGCTTCCACTCCTCCCCAGCCATTCTCGCAAATACCCATCAACTCTCGCTGAGCCATCCTCCCGTATAGCATCTGTCGCGCTCCACCCTTTTTACTATTGTCCAAGAGATATTCACCACCGTCCAGTGGCATAAATCCAATATTACTTAAAAGCTCTTCCATATCCTCCACACCTGCAACCTCTCGTAGTTTAGCAACGATTACACCTTTCTCTGGCACATCGCTCATAGCTATACGCCTGTCTACGTCTCCTAGCTTCAAACTCTGATTCTCTTCATCTATCTTATATACACATCCCGCTGTCCTCTCTTGCTCTTCGATTTGCCAGGCCTCAATCAATTTTTCATGCATCGCCAGCATTTTGGGAGCATTGAATCCATCACCATCACCTCCAACCATGGTCCCAACCATAGCCAACGCCCTTTCTCGGACCTCAATTCTCGCTTTGTTGTAGTATTGGGCCTGCACAAGCAATGCCTTCCTCTCGTTACCCTTCTCTGGCAAATACACCCTCTCATGAGTATCTTCTTGGAATCTTGGATTCTCCCAGTAGTCTCGGATGACCCTGTTTACTTCGTAGCCGTGAAACTCTCTCTTTGCCAGCGCCTCAGCTATTTCCCAAGCATGTCGCATAACTTCTGTATTGTTTTCTACATAATGCCAATTATCGCCATATTCATCACACAATATTGCATCGATTTCTGGAGCTTTTGTCTTGATATCGTTCACAATTCCCCTCTCTATCGACAACTCTGTCAACTTACCTTCCTTCACTGCTTTATTAAAATCAATCATGTAGTCAGCGCGAATCTGCAAATCACCACTCCAAGCCTTCTCATTTGATCGTGCTACCCGGAACTCATTCCCTAGACTACCATGGTGTACGCTACCAATATCTTCAGAGATGAATGCATGACTAGTTGCATCTTTAGTGTATTGCGTAATCATGTCTTTACTATTCATCCTATCTACTCCCTAGTACAACTTGTTCTAATTTATTGACGATCTTCTCCAGGTAATCATTTTGAGCTTTGGCTTGAGCTAGCTCAGTTTTGATTTTAGCCGAAACCTCCATGACTTCGAGTAATTGCTTCTGGATGTCTTCGTTTGTCTGTGACATATATCTATCTCCTCATATTAAAGTAATACTAGAATTCTGCGAATAAATCAGGAAAATTGGGTGCCGGACGTGATGTGCGGGGAAGAACATGGGGTACTTCTGAGGCCATTTCGTCAAACTTGTCGGCTACATCTACCAATACTCCAGATACTCCACCCAAAATTCGGTGCAAAAAGCTACCGGGCTTAAATTTGCGGGTGAAAATAGTATCCACGGCTTTGGCCATTACTCTAAAGACACCATCGGCCTTGAAGAAGGCTTCTTCAAATACTTTGACTGCGCCTCTCATAGCCTCTCTATCTGATAAATCTTGAAGACTCGGAGGGGTATGTTCGCGAACGCTGACCATTTCATTAATTCTTTCACGTAAGATTTCTCGTCGTACTAGTTCCTGGAAATATCTCCCACAGTCTTTTGCACTATCCATTTCAAACGCGTGGAATACCAATAGATCTGCACCGTCCTCGTTTATCAAATTGTTAACTCTGGTTTTTCGGACCGCTTTACCAATCTCTCGATCCCTGGCTTGATTCCGGCGATTGAGTACTCGCTGAACAAGGACCATATACATGGCTAGTTGACCCTCAGTTTGGCGATCATTGGCGGCGATTGTATATGTCTCGTCTGTCCGATTTTTTAACACACCGAGCCGACCGAGCAACCGCTGATTGGATTCTGGATTAAGCATGGCGGCACTCTCAAGGATTGAGGGCACCACTTCGTTTAATTCGAGTTCCATGAGAGATTCTTTTTCATCGTTTGACAAGTCCTTCGGTTTTTCAAAGATCTCTGAAACTTCTCTTCGTCGAGAGCGATTTTTTTCCATAACTTTATCAAGGCGCTGCGCAATGTCGGCTTTTCTAGCACTCGCTATCTGAACCGTTGGTCCCTCAACGTTTTCTGAGAACTTCATTCTGACAATGAGTGTAGATAGACCCTCATCGATCGCAACTCTTTCATGGTCAAATGCTATTGCTTTGTGAACTAAGACCATTTTTTGTTCTTCATCTAGCGGCATGCGTGTGATACCATGTTCATTGATATTTAAGCCATCCACTATGGCAAGACCTAGATAACCCTTTTTAAATCCGTGTAAGGCTATCTGCCGAAGCTCATTCACATCCTGCTCTGTAAGTGTGTTAAGCCAGTCTGGTCCTCTAGTAATATTAAAAATTTCTACCGCTTCGGGAGCATTCGCACGTAGAAAAACTTCACGCTCATGATTCCATTCAGTTCCTTGAGTATCCTTTTCTTGCATGAGAAAACTCCAAGTATTTTCAAAATTATGAGACAAAAACATCTCGGTTTGCTCTCGTGCTTTACTCGCTTCCTTATCAATTGCGGAACCGAAATTGATTTTCCCTATCGACCGCATGTTAGTCATGTCGAGAGAACTGCTGCCCTCCAAAGCATTGTGACTTGTCTCTGATCCACCGGATATAGTCATATTTCTCCTACAAATGTAGTCTACTACCATAAATACTAGCTGAAAGCGTTAAGCATATCAATCGTGAATGATGTAAAGATTAGTTATGTCAGCGTTTAGCTGGCCAGTTTGCCAGGTTAAATACTGTCCAAAAGTGATTGCTATCGGCCCAATAACTCCCATTAGACCCCCTAGTGCACCCTCTGGCCCGTAATCACTCGTTTCGCGAATGATGGTGTACGCCTCAATTAGGAACGCTAACCCTACAACAGCGGGGATAACTGTAGATAGTAGATAGTAGAGACGATTTCGTTGTGTTAGAGTGCTTTGAGAGATGTCTCCTTTGTTACCAGACCTGCCGCCTCTTCCCCTACGATTCCACATCTTGTATTGATTACATCACCTCATTCAAAGCACCTGCATATGCACACCTCGCATCTACCTCAGTGCGACCCACCGCTGTAAAATCTGTTTTCCAAAGATGTGCACTTAACCATTTTCCAGCTACTTCAGTTATTTTCATAGGATAAATGTATTTTACTATAGGGCTCATGTCAAAGCTTACAAGCTCCAATATCCCCTCACTTTTCCGCCTTACACAGTTAAATAAATCACGGCGTAGAAAAAGATATGTCGATATCCCAGATAACCAAATTTATCAATTCACCATTTTTCTCATCTCAGCTGGTAGGTACATAACACCTATATCAGCTGTCTTTACCTTCCTACTTCCTCCAAATTGCTGGGACACCAACTGGGAATCTACTCGGTGGAATGCTCTCAACATTTTGGGTAATACATCTATGTTCCATGTAGGCAGCCCTTTTGCCGCAATCAAGCGCACTAGGTGACTTACTCCTATAATGGGAGCCCGGCTAAGTGCTTCCACGCTAGCCACTTGTTCCTCAGACAATCCATACTCCCTGGGATGATCGAGCAAATTACACATCGCTTGAAAGTCGCGCTTTATCTTCTTAGCTCTGGCAATAGGCTCGAGTTTGCTATATTCATTATCAGTACCATTCTGATTTACGTGGAGGGCAAGAAACTTATCCCCGCTCCTCACAACTTGTGGACCATCCAATCCTTCTCCCTCTACTCTAAATGGTTTACTCCCACGATATACAAATACATTAGCTACTACAGATCCATATTGAATTCTGTTTGGCTTGACTTCAATTGGATTTTTCTCCGCGGCAGGCTTATCTTTAGACATCATCATGAGAGGCATCACCATAGCCTCGGTGGCTCGCATATCCCCTACCGCAAACGAGTGCTATACGAGATTTCCTATGGCAGGCTCCGATCCAGCAACCAGCCCCAGTATTGATGAAAGACCACCTAATAATGGTTCTGCGCTCCGAACCATTCTCCCGTCACTTTCAGTCCCCATGCCAGAGAGAGCCAGTCCGGTAGATATCAGAAACGCTTGAGGACTATGAGCAGAGGACGATAATCCAATGAAGGCAGCCGAACTAATATTTTTAAGCGAATTAATTGGGGCAATTT
>CAZBML010000008.1:8640-17552 GCA_964493295.1 uncultured Pseudomonadales bacterium
AGAAGAAATAGACGACATTCCAGACGCATCTATCCCACCATTTGGTCCTAAGAGCATCGGGGAGGCATTTAGCAATAGAGCGTATGGGTGGTGTGCCTCCATGATTTGATTCTTAATGATCTCTAGAGGACTCAAACTGTTAAACTTTTCAATAATGATATCTAGCCTTTCCTTGACAATTCCGATAATATTTAAGGCTTGTGATTTCAAGCCTTCTAGAGGTAAGATCTTTGATAAGCTCTCCACAGCATTTCCGATATATTTCCTAGTACTCTCTATATTCATCATATTTCTTAATATCTCCAACTAATTATTTTAACGTTATACATTACTATAGGGCTTCTGTCAATCATCAGTGAACACAGTTTATGATTACATTGCCAGTATGCGTCATATCATCGCAAGTATAACAAGTAACGTGTCCAAAACATACCCTATTGACACTTCTCAAAATAAATCACATACTTAAGAATAGTTATAGTGAAAATTAGTTAACTATTGAGAGGGAATAATATGTCAGAAACAGGTTTCAGTGCTCAAAAATACGCCAATGAAAGAAAGGGCGAGTTAGAAACAGCTGCAGCACAGGCTGGTCCAATGGCCGTTGCAGAAGGAATTACCGCAAACGTGATCAAAAACACCAAAGAACAAACAACTGCACCTATGATAGCGGAATTCAACGTAACACGCGCAAAAAACGAACTAAAGCAATCGGGTGCCGGCGAAAAAATGGTAAATCTTGGCTCATGGGTAGTAGAGTCACTCGCCAAATTCTATGATCACCGAGTCAAGATAGATGCTGACAAAGCTGTATATCACAAAGAGTGGGCTAACGGCAAATTACAAAAGAGATTAGATGTGCGCGGCGAAATAGCTCAAAGAAGAGCCGACCGCTCCACCCATCTAGCTGAGAAATCTCACGCCAAGGTAGTAAGCCCTGATACTATTTCATTCCAGAACCCACTCAAGAGATTAGAAGGACTCAAGCGTGTATTTGAAGAAGTAAATATCAAATGGAATGAGATTTTTGGCAATTTATATGACAAAAAAGCCGCAAATTTAGCTAAAAAAGCAGAGCGATATACCCAGTGGAGTGAGACTCTCCATAAAGCTGCCGAAAAGGGACGCGATGATAGTGAATCGTTAACCGTTAATAGTGAAAAGACGGCCAGGAAGACACTTACCGAAATGAAAGCCAAACTCAAAGAAGCTGCCGCCAAGCGCAAGCAGGCAGAAAAGGAAATGAAGAATCTGGAGAATAAGAAATACCTCATGCCAGAAGCCAAAAAAGCAACCGACGCAGCCGAATCTGCCAAGTTGGACAAAAAAGCCGCCAAACTAGCCACTGAAATCCAAACTCAAAAGATGAGCAAAGCCATCTCAGGTGGAAGGAAATAATAATTAATAAAATAAGGAGCTGCCCAATATGGACGATCTAAAAGAAGTAATATCAGCATTAATTGAGCAAGTCATGCAAGACGAAGATCTTCATGAAGAAATCAAAAACCAGATTGTTGAAATGGCTCAAGAAGTTCTTGACGATCCAACCTCTGGAAATATCAAAGCACTTGGCATAGTCATAGACAAACTCGCTGACATGAACAAATACTTATCAGCCAAAGCTACTCTTGATGGTCTCAAGCTCAAGGAAGATCTAACTCAACCAGTAGAAGATGCTGAAACCCCTGCCGAAGACACAGCCGCCCCAGCAGAAACCCATGCTCAATAAGTAG
Organism: uncultured Pseudomonadales bacterium; assembly: GCA_964493295.1. Lineage (GTDB taxonomy): Bacteria > Patescibacteriota > Microgenomatia > UBA1400 > UBA12108 > CAJAUT01. The sequence continues at coordinate 10,374 of CAZBML010000008.1, forward strand.
CAAATCGCTTACTTGACTTGTAGCCTATAGTGATCTATACTAAGGTCATGCGAATACGCAATAGTAATCCTGAAGGAAATTGGATTTCTGCACATCTCAACAGGTGGAATTTCCTGGCTGCAGGTAAAACTCCACAAGATATCGCCGAAGCTCACAAAACTGGTGTCCAAAGTGGTGATATTAAAGATCGACCAGCAATACTTGGTGGGCTAGGCACAATTGGCTACTCAGTCCATGAAACTCCCCGTTGGCTCCTCAAGGGAGCAGAAATTTTTAACAAAGTCGTCGGGACTCTTGCCCCCGCTATTGGTGGCGTGGTCTTTTTAAATAAAGCTGTCGAGGTTCTCAGTCATTCGCGCAATGCCGGAGAGACTGGAATCGGCGCCTTGATGGGTGTCATTGGGCTGGCTGCAATCTCAATATTTCCGGTTTTAGCCTACCAGGCTGGAGAAGCATACGGTAAGATGTATAGCTGGATGAAATACAATGGTATGGAATCCGGGTTCGTCGGCACAAACATGAGTCGACGCAGATAACCACATGAAACTCACAGAAATCACTGGCTATCTTGATATCCTCAAGAACTTATCCTTCGGGTTAGAATCTAGTCTCAGACAAGCAGAGTCATTCCTGTCACTACCCTACTCACATCTGGAATCAATTGCCAATTTAGCTTTGGCTCTGCAGTATGCGCCTCGCAGTAAAGATGATAAATTTATCCCCATTCTCCCCTCTGCCAGTATTACCAGCTCTGGTGCCAGCTCTTTTTCGCTGACTTTTTCTAACTCTCCTGGTAAAAATCAGGTTTTTTCAATTATGTTTACGAACGATGAGCAGAGTCGCTACGGAGTCAGAATAAATCCTGAGTAAACTACGCACGGCCTAAAGGCCGTGGCTTTTGTTAGGGCTGCAGTGTCATACTATCTCGGTTTTCTCGGATGTATTTCTTCACAGCAGAGGCCGAGATTGATCCCACCGTCTCAGCAAAATAGCCATCAGCCCACAGTGATTCTCCCCAGATGTATTCTTCTAACTCAGGCATTTCTTTTCTAAGGTAGTGACTACTTCCACCCTTCAGGTGTTGGACTACTTTGGCAACACTTTCCGAGGAGTGGATCTGTACTAACATGTGGACATGATCAGGTAGGATCTTGAGTTCTTCGATCCACCAGTTGTTCACCTTACAAGCTTCATAGAACAAGTGAGTTAAGGTAGCGGCTATTTTGCCTGAGAGTACCCGCTTACGATACTTGGGTATCCACACTAAGTGATACATCAACCGATGTTTGGTGTGACCCCCATGCCAGTGTTTGAGTACCATGGGGATAGTATGACACGACTATACTTCTTCCGACGGCCTAAAGGCCGTGGATTGATGTGCGGAATATTCAAATACTCCCGGAAAGATCAAAACCGCTATTTTTAGCCTGGAGCATTTATCTCTCCCGACGAAGTTAAAACCTCGACTCAAGATAGAAGATTCATCACTCGTCATATCTGGAATTGGTTATTCTTTGTCAGAAACCACAGCTCAAGCTGGTGAGCTAGTTACTCTCGAATCTCTCCAGGAGAAATTACTGCATGTAACTACGATCATTCAAAAAGATCGACCCAATTTTCACCTTGATGTTTTAGGGACAAAAAGCGGGAAAACTCCAATGATCGTGGTAGTCCAGACAGACGGGATCTTTTCTGCAATCAAGATTAACTTAATCAAAGATGAATCTTCAGCTTACGGATACAAAGTATTGTCTCAAGCCCACGTCAATCCCCATACCAAATTCGCTGAAAATCCTCATGCCGCAGAGGTTTCTCGCCGCCTGGAGTCTGTAATTGATTACCTCTTCCTCCCGATGATTTATCCAAACACCTAATAATTATCCAAGTAAACCAAAGTTCTCGGTCGCAAGGGCCTCATGCCATCCCCCAAGGCTGGCACCGTCACCCCCGATCCAGAGAAAAAAGCCAAAGAATTTGAGGCAGGTAAAACTGTCGTCAAAGCCGAAGCCAAATTCCCTCTCATGCACGTGACGGTCGGCAAAATCGACCAAAAAGAAGAAGAGTTGGTCGCCAATATCAAGGCTCTCCTGGATGCCGTCAAACTCAAAAACGTGACCAAAGCCACCTTGGCTTCCACGATGTCTCCTGGCGTCAAACTCCAGCTCAACTAGTGCGTAGTGGTATTATCATAATTAATGATAGATTCGCAACCTACTCCCCCAGAAATTACACCCAGCATTCTCGAAGGTCTTGCCCGTGACGCCGTATCAGCTAGGCCATCTACTACTCTCGAAAATATTGTTCCAACTTTTATTCCATCCATTAGAGAAAAGCGAATTCAAAATGAAGTTACTCCGTGGTCAAAACTAATTACCGCTTTGTCAGCCAGATATCCTGTAGTCTCCGAATGGATTACCGCACACAAAGATGATATCGAACCCCAAGCCGACCGAAGTGAGTCATTTTTTCGTAATTATCTGGATATTTTTAAAGCTCGCAAAGAAGCAATTTCAGCCGTCATATCGCTAGGTAACGATCTAGTGAATAAAGATATCCCCGCAAGACAAATGCTAGACTCCATTAGAAATACCACCGTCATGGCTGAAAAAGCTATTTCAAAATCACTTATAGCCGACGCCATAATCCGGATGTCAAACAACCAGATAGTCAAGGATCCAAATCAAATCAGAAATGTGCTTGCCACAGCAGTCATATATAGTCATGAGGAGCTCACCACATATACTTCTCATGGTAATCCAGCCTACTCAACTCTAAATCACACGGAAAAAGTGGTTCATGCAATCAATAATTGTTCAGATGTAAATGATGATAAAGCGCTTTTGCAACTTGCAATGATATCTCGAGAAAATAACGAAAAAATTAACTTACTTGCTCAAAAGATAGCACAATACCAAAAAATGGCACAAGATGCAGCCCTAGAACAAGCAACCGTCACCAATAATATGCACCAAGCAAACAGTGCAGTGAAAGATTGGTCAGAATCTACGATTGCCGCCTCGGAATTAGAACAAGAAAGAGAAAAACTAATCGAAGAAAATAAAATTTTTGCATTACTTTTCAAAGGCGATATCACTCAAATCACCGAAGCGATGCTCCTACTTCCAAACATCCTATAACTCCGAGCTGAACCATGACTCCAGTTCCGACTAGGTAGACACCTTCCGTAATCGATCTGCATCCAACCTAACTCGTTCTACTCACAACATGTGGAATAGTTTCAACTAAACACTTATTTAAAATATGATTTATATAGGAAGAGATATATTTCAATCATATTTGGGCAAGAGATCCCAATACTTTCTGTCTTTCCAGCTATTGTCACTGATTGTGGCCTACATGTAGTATTCCCATTCCCCGTAGTGGTTAGAGTCTCTGCTTCATGTTGAAGTAACTCTGCCTGAAATACTGTATCCAAGTTAGGATTTCTTTCTCCAAAACCAATCCCATACCAGTTTGCCGTAACTAGATATCTATTGCCTAATCGCTCAGCCATAGCTCCTAAAGCCAGACATGCAAGTGTTGCAGTAAGTCCTACTCCAGCTGTTATAACTAATAAACTATTTTTTCTTTCTTTACGTTTTTCCATATTACTCCCAATATAACTTGTGGATTATATATCCTATAAGAGATACTTGCAACTTGTTGTCTTTCTGCTATACTATCCCCATACCTATAGACATCCCGCGATACATAAGTCGGGACGAAGGCAAAAAACTACAAGATGTAGTATTTAGCTGTCGCTGGGGACAGCTTTTTTTTGGCCTAAAAGCAAATATTATATATAGTACTGAAAGTACTGAGTGACTGAAAGGAATCGAAGTATGCCAAACAAACAAAACATCGCGGCCGTTGCCGAGCTCGTCGAAAAGCTAGACAAAGTACAGGCAGTATTCATTGCCGACTACGCCGGTCTCACCGTCAAAGAGCAGGTCGATCTCCGCAACAAGATCCGCTCAGCTGGTGGCAGTGTGACTGTCGCCAAAAACAGCCTCCTCAAAATCGCCATGACCAGCAAAGGTTACGATGTGAGTAGTCTAGACAAAGAGCTGACCGGTCCCAACCTCACCCTGCTCGCCGAAAACGACGCAGTCGCCCCCCTTAAAGCCTTAGTCGAGTTTGGCAAAGCCAACGACAAGAATCTACCCAAAGTAAAGGCCGGTATACTGGGCAAAGATGTATTATCGATGGAAAAAGTTATGCAACTAGCCGCCCTCCCGAGCAAGGCAGAATTGATCGCCAAACTCCTGGGTACCCTCAGCAACCCTGCTAGAAACATGGTCGGTATCTTGGTAGCTCCGATGAGATCCCTCGTTTACGCCCTATCCGCAGTAAACAAAAAGAGAGCTGTAACCGCTTAATTAGTATTATTTGTATAAATAAATATAAAAGGAGACAATATGTCTGATCTAAACGCTCTAGTAGAGCAAATCGAGAAATTATCCGTCCTCGAAGTGGCCGAACTCGTCAAAGCCCTCGAAGAAAAATTCGGTGTTAGTGCCGCCGCTCCCATGATGGCCGCTCCTGCCGCCGCTGGTGCCGCCGCCGCTCCTGCCGCCGAAGCTCAGGATGCCTTCGATGTCGTCCTCAAAGCTGGTGGTGCCAACAAAATTGGTGTCATCAAAGCCGTCCGCGAACTCAACCAGACACTCGGCCTCAAAGAAGCCAAGGATCTAGTCGAAGCCGCCCCCAAGACTGTACTTGAAGGTGCCAAAAAAGAAGACGCCGAAGCCGCCAAGAAAAAGCTCGAAGAAGCTGGCGCAACTGTAGAGCTTAAGTAATTTTAAGTCTTTAAATCGATTTCAAAGCCCTCTGATCTTAAAACATCAGAGGGCTTTTTGGTTCTAGTCGATAAACACCACGATCATCCTCCGAGTCGGTGGACCTTCCCAGCTGGGAACGAGGTATTTCCAAGCAAACTCAAAGAGCGGTAGCGGTGCTGTCGCAATTCTGGCGTAGCTTCCGAATGAACTGAGGAACAAGCCAGATTGGAATACAGCATCAAAATGTAAGCATCTAGAATACGAGTGAGCCACGGAGTACTGGCGAGTCAGCACAAGATGCAAATATTTTATCCACATATCCCCCATTTATGTACCCCCTACCGGTAGTGCCCACAAAATCACGTCCTGCCCCAGCGAAGTTTTTAAGAACGCTGTGGGGTCGCACAATCTAACTACATCAATCTATTTATCAAATAGCATTTGAATATCATGTAAGATCAATACACATCATATACATCATCAAATAGTATCCTATTGACACACACCACGACACGTACTAAACTAAGACCATGTCACAAACTCAAGTTGATCTCAAAAACCTCCCTGACCTCCTCACAGTCCGCGAAGTCGCCGATCTCCTACGTGTCTCCCCACTCACCCTCAAACGCTGGGGCAAACGTGGCAAACTCCCTGCTATCCGCATCACCTCTCGCGGTGATCGTCGCTACAAAAAAGAACAAGTCCAGTGGCTCCTCGGCATCAACCCAGACCAAAGCTAAACTTTAACTTCCATCCTAGATCCAGGTGTAATATTATTGATTCATGAGAGCTGACAAGATTGCTAACGTTGAAAAGTCGCCTACTAGAATCCAAGCTGATAAACAACTTGAGCTCCTGAGTAGAGATTTTTCCTCTGCCCTCGGAATCTCTGAGGCCGAACTCCTACCCATTATCACCCGTAGCTTTACAGAGCAGGTAGGCTCGGAAATATTCTTCCGCCCAAACGCACTCCCCTATCTCTACCGCGCTAGGCAACTAGAAGGCAAATTGAGCCGACATCCAGAGGAGTTGAAAACACAGCTTGGCAACACATGGCTAATGATAGTCGATATCGCCAATTTAAAAAAAATTAACGAATTGCCAGGATCTAGCCACGCCGCCGGGGACCAAGTCATTGGCCTACATACTCGTTCAGTCATAGAAAGCACAGAAGAGGATGAGTCATCTCACTGTTTGGTGCGATTTATGGGCGACGAATTTGCCGATTTTTTTAACGATCCCAAACATAGATACACGCCTGAAGAGATTGATCAGTTGATAGCTAAAAAAACAGCAGATTTATTGGAGCAAGCCAAATCCAGTCCTACCCATCTACTCAATAACCTTGCTAACAATCACCCAGATCTAATTGGCAAAGTAGTCCAATACGTAAGATTGATTGATATCAAAGTACCAACCAACGTCCAAAGAGTCGACGACATGGTCGAGGTCATGTTCGAAGCAGCAGAAAAAAACAGTGCAAACAAACCGCAGTCAGCACTTACCACCGACAAGCAAATCCTAAAAACAATCGACTCTTGGGGTTTAGAAGCACCTGACGCTGGCTCGCTTGAACCTACGATTTCTGCAATAGATACCATCATCAAATCCATTGGTGCCACCGACCTTACAATCCCACTCTCAGAGGACGTAATCAAAAAAAATGATCAGCGCAGGCAAGTCATAGAACAACACCTCCCAAACTCTATCAGTACCACTTGGAAAAGTTTAATCGAGAACGCAAGCAATGACCCGCGAAAAACTGCGCACATTATTGGACTCTTTGAAGAATCTCTTTTTAACAATCAATTTAGTCGTACTCCACCCATTCTAAACGACTGGGTATTTGACGAGCTTGCCAACTCAACCGACTCGCCATTTACTACTCTCCAGATGACATCTGTACCGTTTGCAAAATTATCTAACTCTATCTGGGGTAGAATTGCGACAACTAACCTCCTCAAGCACGCGGCCAAAAAAACCCTCGAACTACTGGGTAAAAACACAAATGATAGTGGTAATGGGCTTGAATATATAGTCAAGAAACAAGGGGCCAGTTTTTACATTCTCTCTACCACAGAAAAAAGTAGCGATCTACGAGGCAAATTAAAAGAAAATCGAAAAGATGTTGTACAAAAAATCGCCAATTCAAAGACTCTCAAAGAATTTTTCTACCATGCACGAGATCTGCTTTTTTACACCCCTGCAACCGTATCGCTAGGTAATAAAGATAAAAATTATGGGGAACAGATGGACGGACTAAGAAATACTCACTATCTGGGAGAAATCGCCCACATCCTCAGAGCTTGCCGAGAATACAACAACCAAAACTTATACAATTTACTGTTGTATTTTATTAGTGAAAGCAGTTCAGACCGATTAGATAAACTATCCCATC
>CAZBML010000009.1:0-15545 GCA_964493295.1 uncultured Pseudomonadales bacterium
CTACCGAGGGTGGCAATTTATCAAGTATTGAGTTGGGTGATGCCGATAAATTTGATCAGATATGCGTACATATTTGGAAATTTGTATGTCGGGGTGATCGGAGCTTTCTGTTTAATATGGTATCTGAGTAAAAGTAGATTGGCAGGTTTGGCGGGGGCGTTGTTTTACTTATTTAACCTTGGGACTCTGCAGGTATTTTTTATGCCTACAGAGATGTTTGTAGTGAACTACGCGTCTTTACCGTGGTTATTTTTATTGATATTTAAGTATTTGAGTGAGGGCAGACGTGCGAATCTATTGTGGTATGCAGTGATGCTATTTTTGTTTGCGCCGATGGCGATGACATCGACGATATTTGTGGTGTATTTGTTGTTTTTAGGAATAATTTGCGTAGGATATAGGTGGAAGAGGGTGTTGGGAATAGTGGGAGTGACACTGGGGATGAGTATGTACTTTCTATTACCTTTTGCGAATTTTGCTTTGAACAATGCGAAGGTTTTAACGGAATCGAAGATCAATAGTGTGTTCTCGCAGGAAAATTATTTGATGAATGCATCTAGGACAAGCTGGAGTGATTTAGTGACACTTAAGGGGATGTGGTTTGATTATCCAGATAATGTAAATGGGCAACTAGTGCCACTATTGGGAGCGTGGAGCTCGTATTTGGAGATTGTGGGGATGTGGATTTATGTGCCAATGATAGTGATAGGAATTGGGATTGTCGCGATGCTTTGGAAAAATAGATGGAGAGGAATAGGTGCGGTAGCAATGGGAGTGGCGAGTTTGGTGTTGTTGCGTGGGGAGAATCCACCGACTGGTATTATGGTTGCTTGGTTGCGAAGCTTACCACTTGTTGCGGAAGCATTTAGGACTCCGTATACCAAGATCGTACCAGTTTTAGCTTTGATATATGCGGTTTGTTTTGGATATGGAATTTATGCTTTAGGACAGGCTTGGAGATTTAAGACTGGGGGGACTTTGTGGAAAGGAATGTTGGTTGGAGGTGTCATTGTTGGATTGGTTTGGCTGAACTTGTCGTATTTTCAAGGAGAGTTGATAGGTAGGGGGGTGAGAGTGCAAGTGCCAAATGAATATTTTGAGATGTTTAAATTTTTCAAAACACAGGATAAGTATGGGCGAGTTGTGAGATTGCCAGCATATAGCTCGCAGGCGTGGGACTATACTGATTGGGGATATAGAGGAAGTGGATTCTTGTGGTATGGGATAGAGCAACCGATACTCGATCGGGCTTTTGATGTATGGAGTCCCTATAACGAGACCTTTTATAACGAATTTTCCAACGCGCTATATGGAAATGATCAAGACAGTGTGAAAAAAGTAGTGCAGAAATATGACGTGAAATATGTCTTGTTGGATGAGAGCGTGATTGTGCCGGGACAAGGTAGAGAAATCCTCAGAATTGAGGAGACTAAGAGGATGGCGAGTGAGTTGGGGTGGAAACAAGTTTTTCAGGAAGGATTCCTGACAGTATGGGATACAGGGGAGCAAAGTGATAACGTTGTCAGCGCGCCTGTGAGCTATACCAGGGCAGAAGCGGACACGAGCAAGGTGAGGAGGGATGTGGCGTGGGAAGAGGCGGGGACGTATGTAACGAGAAATTCTCAAATCATAAATGACAAATTATCAAATGGGGAGCAGGTAACAGTGATTTATCCGTTTGCGGGCTTGATGAGGGAAGAAACGAAAGGGATAGAGTATCGGGGAAACGGAATCACAATAAGTTCTGATCACTCGCTGACGCAAGGATCGGAACTATGGGTGCCAGGCTGGCGAGTAGGAGATATTGTGAGGATCAACTACGATGACGGTGAGGCACTACCAGCATATACAGTAAATGGGCAAGATGGACCTAAGTTCCTGGGCCAGGAAAAGCCGGAGGAGGGTAAGATCTATATCGTGGCACGAGTGAGTGAAGGGGAAGAGTGGAGGGAGTATGTGCGAGATACTAGATTCCCCGCTTCGTCTTTGACTTCGCAGGGGCACAGTCAGATTATGATTGAGGTGGCAGGAGAGCCGCAGGTTTATGATTTTGGGGTAGCGGGAGCAGGGACTATTGGAAATTGTGATGTGCTAAAGAGGGGGAGGGCAGAAAAATCGCAACTTACAGGGTCTCTCCCGGTCTCACCTACGGATCGACTAAACATCTTGGCTGATAGCCAGGATTTTGTTAGCGGGAGAGACCCTGGGGAACAGGGGACAAGCTACGTCGCAGACGAGCGAGGGGCAGTATGTGATTACATAGTGATGAGTGAGCTCGATACGCGACTGTCATACCTAATGAGGATGCAGGGTGAGAACAGAGAGGGTAGGAGTCTCAAGTTCTTTTTGTATAACACGGGGAGCAAGAGGAATGATATAGAGTACCTACTGGGTAAAGGTAAGTTTGATCAGACATTTGGACTACTACCGTGGACATGGGATGGGCATTACACCCTAAATATCGAGACACGCAGTTTCGGTCAGTACGCAGAGAATAGGGTCTCACCAGTAGAGGTGAGGTGGGTGCCGCTAGAGCAGATCGCGAGAGCAAGGATAGAATCGCAAAGTTCCGATCACTCGCCTAAAATCGCGCAAGGATCGGAACTCGAGATCAGAACTGTCAGGAAATATGGGACGTGGCTGTATATAGTAGAAACGAAAAATGGTGGTCTGCTCAAATTGTCCCAGGGATATGATGAAGGCTGGGTGTCACCGTACCTGGAACACTTGAAGGTAGACGGGTGGGCCAACGGCTGGATGGTACCTGCTGGTGAACACAGAATTGTAATCTTTTACTGGCCACAACTACTCGAGTACCTGGGGTTTGGATTGCTGGGTGTGACTATCATCGTTTTGTGGAGGCAAAAAAGATAAATTGGTCTACTGTGAGTCAGTTTTAGAGATTGCTACAGGCCACTGGACATCGATATAGTGGAGGGGTGGCAAAACTTACGGCAGTGTATGGACCAATGTTTGCAGGGAAAACGACGTGGTTGCTCCAGAGAATCCAGGAATTAGAAAGTAAGAATCAGAAATGTTTAGTATTTAAACCTAGTCTAGACGATAGATACGGAATAGAAGCGCAACTCCAGACCCATAGTGGATTGACTGGTAGGGCGAGACTAATAGATGAGCAGGATCCCCACGCTATCCTGCGAACCTGGGAAAATGAGGGTGAGATCCACGAGACCGTGATAATTGACGAAGTTATTTTCTTCGCCCCAACAATCCGCGAGACGGTAAAGGAACTGCTGGCTAGGGGAGTCGCGGTAGTTGTAGCTGGACTAGATACTGATTATCGCCGGCGACCATTTGGGGTGATGCCACAACTAATCAAGATAGCGGATGAACGCATTGAGCTACGGTCTAAATGCTATAAATGTGGTGCGGAGGCGAAGTATTCTGCGCGCCTAGCTGGAGTGGCAGGGAAGATAGTCGTAGGAGCGAGTGACAAATACCAGCCTGCCTGTGGCAAGTGTCACACTGTGTTTGAGGACGAGATACTCAAGAATATTGTGTTCCCGGTGAGACCAAGTAGGCGCGACAACACGGAGCGCAGGATAGAGATTGCGGCAGACTCGATGAGAGTGGGTAAAACTACGGCAGTCAAAGCAATCGCCGAGCAACTAATGAAGCGAGGCTATAATGTCACCCAGAGCTTTGAAGACTGGCAAAGCAACCCGTACCTAAAGGGGAGCTACAGCGACCCTGCCAAAAATTTCCTCGAGTCGCAGAAGTGGTTTATCAAGCGGAAGTGGCAACAGATAAGAGATACTCGGGGCGAAATATTCATCCAGGATGTGGCACCAGAAACCGACTACTGCTATGCGGTGACCAACTTGCTCTTGGGGCGGATGAGCCAGGAGCACTTTGATGAGTATGACCAGTTTTACCGCTCGCTAGACTGGAGCCAGGCGCCACAGCCGGATCTAATTGTGTATTTGAAAGTGGGGGATAGGGAGCTAATCAAGCGCGCCGAGGCGAGTAAGCGCGAGTTTGAGAAGGTGGACTCAGAGTATTTTTTGATGATGAAAAAAGTGAATAGGGAGTGGATCAGAAAGTTCTCCAATCATAAGTTGTCCAACTCTCCAATTATTTTGGTGGATACGAATGAACTAGATTTTGCGAATGAGGAAAAGGCGAAAGAGGAGCTAGTAAAGATGGTGGTCGAGCGAGTTGATCTAATTTGAGCTATTTACCAAGTGTGTCGTGGTTGTGTATACTTAAATCCCGATGGGTCAAAAACGATACATCGGTTTTTTTGTGCAAATTCCTCTTGTAGAGGCGATTACTTCTTATTTTCATCCCGCGAGAGCGGGATTTTTTTCATATGGTTAAAGAAATTGCGATTGCAGGTACTGGTAAACATAAAGAGAGGCACCTTAGTACATTTTTTCAGCCACTGGGACTTGCTACAAGATGGTTTAAAATCGAAAGAGATATCCCTGAGGATGAGCATGTTAATCCCTCTAAAGTGCTTGGACCAAAGCTTGAAAATAATTCCCATGAGCTAGCAGATACCATACGATTTTGGGCAGAATTTGGTAAGGCTCCACATGCTCTAGCTGTATTTGATGTTCTTGGTCTTAGGATGCCTGCTACTGATCCTGGGAAAGCTGCATTTGGAATGTCTCGAGAAATATTAAAGAAACCAGAGGATGGAAATGCTGTTTCGGCAATAAACGAACACTTTACTGCTCATCTAGAGGAAGGGTCAAAGGATGGTTGGCATTGGGATGCCTATGCGGTGGGGGGTGCAATAGCTCCAATAACAAGACATGGGATAATCCGCTTGGATAAAGGGGTAAGTATGTGGGATGATCCTTTTTGGTTTGGATATTCTAAATCCCTGGTTAAAGCTTTAGCATCTAAAGAAATGCTTACTTTGTTGATCGAACAGAAGGTTTTGTCTGAAAGAGTAGTGACACCTAAATCTATTGTGGGACTGAGAGCCCAATATCTGCCTCATGATATACAGGCTTTAGCTAAGCATGTGCCAGGATCTAAAGTGAGGTTGATATATCGCAAGCAAGATGAAACTATAGATAGTACTACATCGCTTGCGTCTTTGGCTCCATACTTACTCTTGATCGAAGCTGCAATGGCAAATGCGACACCAAATTTAGCAATGCAGATGGCAAAAGAGGTGCATGCCTGGGGTCAGAATTGATCTCTTTTGATATATTTGCGCATGTGTTTGAAATATGTATAATGATTTAAATTCAAAGTGAGCAAGTCTCGCTTTTGATTCAAGTAACAGCAGACCCGCTATGTCGGGTTGGAAACCAAATATCGAAAGGGGGACTTTTTGTTAAGTACACATTCCACCACTATCTTTAAACAGATTAATGATAAATGGCTTATTATTTGTGGCCTTCGAGGTTATATTTTGTAAGGATATCCCGCCACCAGGCGGGTTTTTTGTATGACATTAGAAGTTAGAGATTGGAGACTTCTCACTCATGCGTCAGCACGATCTGGTCCTTTGCCGACCTCGATAAAAGCAAAGGCATTGGGGCGGACCGGGGGGGTACATGTCAAGTCATGGGGAGTTCTTGCACAGGAGCCGAGTGAAATACCTAAAACAGGAGAACTTATTCAAGAAAAATGGAAAACATTTGTAGCTGCATGGGCAGTTGCTATTCGAGGAGTGCCAGGTCCTCTGGGTCTCGTGGTGGCTGATTTAAATGCGACATATGAAGGGCTGATCAGTGGTCTCCATCATAATGCACACAAGTTTCAGGGAGATCGTACTCTAGATAACCTCATGCTTAATACTGTATCTTTTTTTGGTAGATTTAATATTGACGAAGATGTAGTGGGTACCTACGACGCCGCTGTTAAAGCAGGAGTGATTGATTTATCTCAGAATCGACGAGCATCTAAGTATGGAGTGGCGCGAATGACTGTACGCTATCCTAATAACCCATTGAGTGATGCAGGTTTAGTACGCGATTATTACAGTGAGCTTCAAGAAAAGAAAGTTAGCTATAATCCTCCAGTAGGAGTTGATGTAGCTAGTGTCTTAGACTTTCTTCATCGTGGAGGTAAACTGGGCGGAGAAAAGCCATTAGATCTCGTGCGGTTACCCCAGGCAAGTAATCAATTGCTTTACCAGAATCAATCAAGGGTAAATAGAGTAGTAGAAGACATGGTTATCTCTGGAGATATTTTACCTAGTGTCGTTGAGAGTCTGGGTCCAATGCTTGCGCTTGGTCTGAAAGAATTTGCCGACAATGCGCCAGGTCCTCTTTTTCCATCAATACTTGCCCATTTAGAAATGCTAACGCTCAAACCTAATAGTCGCAAAAAACTCGAACCGATTTATTTGCGGTGAGGATTTTAACTAAGAGTGTCAAGATTTAAATACCCGGGATGGGGAAGCGGGCTGTGAAGGCCTTGATCTCGGCGCCGATATCGTGGAGGAATTGATCGTTGTCGCACTTTGCTTTGAACTCCTTCAGGAATGGTGCACGTTTCTCCTGTACAGTCGGGAGCGGATACTTTTCGATATGACGTATGACGCGCACGATCCAGGCCGCGACCTTGACCATATCGGCTTCTTTGAACCCTCGCGTGGTGAGAGCTGGGGTACCCAAGCGTAATCCGGATGGGTAGTAGGGTGAGCTCTTTTCCCCTGGAATCGTGTTTTTGTTGGCCGTCATGTGGGCGACGTCCATAGCATACTCTAGCTGGCTACCCAGACTACCATTCTCTGACAAATCTAGGAGCAAGAGATGGTTGTCTGAACCACCTGAGACCATTTTGATCCCGGCCGCTCTAAACTCTTTTTCGAGAGCCTTGGTATTTTTGACAATCTGGGCGGCATATTTTTTGAAAGCCGGAGTGCTGGCTTCCTTTAGGGCTACCGCAATCCCAGCTGTAGTGTGGTTGTGGGGGCCACCCTGCAGGCCAGGGAAAATGGCTTTGTCGATCTTGCCTGCCAGGTCGGGATCTTTGGCTAAACCCTTTTTGGTGACCATAATCATGGCACCGCGGGGTCCGCGCAAGGTTTTGTGGGTGGTTGTGGTGATAATGTGGGCGTAGGGGACTGGACTTGGATGGGCACCGCCAGCTATGAGCCCGGCAATATGGGAGATGTCTGCGGCTAGGTAGGCGCCAATAGAGTCAGCGATCTTTGCAAATTGCTCAAACTCGATTGTGCGGGAGTAAGCAGTGGCACCGCACCAAATGAGCTTGGGTTTGAATTCTTTGGCGATCCTCTCTAGCTCTTCAAAGTCGGTGTGACCGTCTGGTTTGACGTGATAGGGGTGAGAGTCAAAAAACTTGGCTGTCGCGGAGACTTTCCAGCCGTGGGTCAAGTGGCCACCATCCAAGAGATTCATACCGGAGATGGGATCGCCTGGCTCGAGTACGGCATTGTAGACGGCAAAGTTGGCTGGGCTACCGGAATAGGGCTGGACATTGACGTGCTCGACGCCAAAGAGGGCTTTGGCACGGTCCATGGCCTCTTGCTCGATGGTATCGATGTGGGTATTGCCACCGTAGTAGCGATGACCAGCGAAGCCTTCGCTATATTTGTTGGTCAGGATACTGCCCATGGCTTCGAGCACTGCCTCGGAGACGTAGTTTTCACTCGGGATGAGCTCGAGACCTTCGAACTGACGGGTTTTTTCGGATTTGATGGCGGTGGAAATAATTGGATCTTGGGATTGTAGTTTTGACATGAATGCTCCTTTAAAAAATTAGTACTGGTTTGTTATACAAAATGGGTATTGGAGCAAGTCTTAGATCATGATAGGTTAAAGTATAAACCAAAAATATTATTTAGGCGAGCAAGCTGAAGGAGTACCATGAAACAAATTAAACACCCAGAATACCAATACTTAGATTTGATGCAGGATATCCTGGACAACGGGGAGTGGAAAGTGAGTCACTCGACAGGAGTGAAACTCAAAAGTGTGTTTGGGCGGATTTGTCGCTATGATTTGTCCCAAGGCTTGCCAGTCCTGACTACCAAAAAAGTCTTTACTCGGGGGATCATCCACGAACTCATTTGGTTCCTCTCGGGTTCGAGCAATATCAAGTACCTAGTGGACAATGATGTCCATATCTGGGACGAGTGGGCATACAAAAAATATGAATGGGCGCTAAAAGACGGGAAAGCAACTGAGCCAATGACTTTTGAAGAGTTTATGGCTAGGATCAAAAGCGATCCCAAGTTTCTCGAAATCTGGGGTGACCTGGGGCCTGTGTACGGGGTGCAATGGCGCAATTGGCCCTCCTTCGCCAAGGCTTCGGAGGGCAAGCCCGCTAAAGATGACTATGCCTTGCCAATGGAGGGAGACCCGGGGCAGATGCGCGAAGTGGATCAGCTGGGATGGGCAATCGAGAAAATTAAGAAATATCCAATGAAGAAACACTACATTGTCTCTGCCTGGAATGCTGGGTGTATTTATGAGATGTCTGGGTCACACTCTGCCTCGATGGTGATCGCGCCGTGCCACACCATGTTCCATATCAATATCACAGGTAATAAGCTATCGCTCTTGCTATACCAGCGCAGTGCCGATCTCTTCCTCGGAGTGCCATTTAACATCGCGTCGTATGCACTGCTGACCATGTTGATTGCGCAAGTGACAGGATATGAGCCAGGGGAGTTTGTCCACGTATTTGGGGATGTACATATCTATGAAAATCTAATGGATCAGTGCAAGGAGCAGTTGAAACGAGAGCCCAGAGCATTCCCCCAGATCAAGATCAATCCCAAGGTCAAAAAGATTGACGAGTTTAAGTTTAGCGACTTTGAGCTCGTGGGTTATGATCCACACCCATTGATCAAAGGTGATATCACGGTGGTGGGAGGGTTTTAACCGATATGATCAGTGCGATCGCTGTGATTGGGCAAAATCGGGAGTTGGGCAAACACAACCAGTTACTTTTCCAGGTACCGGGGGATCTGCCTCGATTTAAAAAACTGACCATGGGCCACCCGATCGTGATGGGGCGCAAGACCTATGACTCGATCGGACGAGTACTGCCTGGCAGAACGAATATTGTGATCAGTCACACGGGGGAAATTAATTCTTTGGCTCAGGCGCTAGAGGTCGCGCAAAAAGCGCCGGGTAGCGAAGAGATATTTGTGATCGGTGGAGGGCAGATTTATGCTCAAGCTATGCCAAAGGTTGACCGACTATATCTGACCGTTGTGGAGGCGGTCGACCCTGAGGCCGATACTTTTTTCCCTGACTACAGCGAGTTTACAAAAGTCCTGACCGATGAGCGACACGAAGAAAATGGGATCAAGTTCCGCTACTTGACTCTAGAGCGGGTATAATGACCTCATGAAGTTTGATGGCCGTGGATTTGCAGACAAAATTGAGCGTGACTTGGTTTACAAGGTACAGAACCTGGCAAGTAAGCCAAAAATCGTAAGTGTGCTCGTGGGAAATGATCCGGCGAGCAAGCTATACACTAGGTTGAAAAAAGAGGCGGCAGAGAGGGTAGGGATCCAATTTGACGTACTCGAGATAGATTTAGGATTTAAGACTCAAGATTTACGCGAGCAAATTGTAGAGCTAGGTAACAGGGAGGATGTGAGTGGGGTGATGATCCAGTTGCCAGTCCCGGGCCTACAAGGTCCGACCTTGCAGGAATTACTAAAGGCGATCCCACCAGAAAAAGATGTAGACGGACTGAGGTATCCGGAATCCGGGGTGATACCCCCAGTAGTGAAGGCAATATTGCTGGTCTTGGACGAGATTGCGCTTGATTTAAGATACAAGATTCAAGATCTAAGAATTGTGGTGATGGGAGCCGGGGGGAGTGTAGGGAGCGCACTTTGTAACGAGCTACAAAAACAAGGTGTGCTGGTGATAAAAGTAGACTCTGATACAAACGACCCCACAAGGAGAATACTTGAAGGCAAAGTGGTCATATCGTGTGTGGGGAAAGAAGGGCTCGTCACACCAGAGATGGTACAAGAGGGGGCGATAGTGATTGACGTGGGTGCACCAAAGGGAGATATGGCCAAAGAAGTGTATCAAAAAGCATCAGTGTCGGTTGAGGTGCCGGGTGGTGTGGGGCCGGTGACGATAGCTACATTGATGGAAAATGCACTGGAGATGTACGAGCGAACGCATACTACATGACGTAAGCGACGAGGAGTACCCGCCAGAGTTTTTGCCGATAGCTTTGGCCTGGATTGAGTGGATATTTTACAAGAAAATAGTGGGGAGTGAGATAGACTTTGCAGAGTGGCTAGATGAACACAAATTGGATTGAAATAAGAGTAGGTACTTGACATATACACATTCATTACGCATAATTCGAACTTAATTATTCGTATTTATGTGAAGTATATGGCTCCTCCAGAAAAGATACAAAAGAGAACAGTATGGGACATACTTAACGAGAGTGGTTTCCCGACACCCCTTACTTTATCGCAAATATTTGCAGAAATAGAATCGGCTACGAAAGCGTTTAAAGCAAAAGTAGATGATGACGAAGCTGTCGCTTTGCAAGAGAACTTGGATAACTTTAGAAACGGTCAGAGTTAAATAGCCGTGCTTTCAAATGTTGATTTTGTGCTATAATTCCAGAGTTATAAAAATTTACATCTAAGAACGGTCTCCTGCTAACGCAGATATTCTTAGAGGTGGCACCCCACTTCGCCTAAAGGCTTCGCTGGGGGCAAGAAAGGAGATAAATATATGGCAACTAAAGCCAAAGTTAGTGAGAAAAAAGTAGCCAAACCCGTCAAGGCGGAAAAAGCAACTAAAGTTCCTAAAGTAGTAGAAGTTAAGGAAGAAAAAGTAGCAGAAGTAGTAGTGGAGAAAAAAGTAGATAAAGTCGCTGAAGCTCCAAAAGTAGTGAAGGAATTTGAGAAACTCCCAAGTCTAAAAGAAATGCTTGAGGCAGGGGTCCACTTTGGTCACTCGATCAAGCGTCGCAACCCCCGGATGGATGATTATGTTTATGCAGTCAAGAACGGCGTGCAGATCTTTGACCTGGTGCAAACCCGCAAAGCTCTCTCTGATGCCTGCAACTATATCGTCCAGGTAATGGCCGATGGTGGCCAGATCCTACTAGTAGGTACCAAAGCTCAGGCCGCAGATACAGTCAAAGCAGAAGCCGAGAGACTGGGTGTGGCATTTATGACTACTCACTGGGTGGGCGGACTATTTACCAACTGGGAGCAGATCAAGACCAGAGTAGACAAACTGATCGACATGAAGAAAAAATACGAGGCAGGCGACTACAAAAAATACACCAAAAAAGAACAAGTCCTCCTAAAGCGCGAAATCGACCGTTTGGAGCGGATGTATGGCGGTCTTGTGACCCTAAAGGGACTACCCAAAGCCGTCTTTATCGTGGATCCTACCCGTGAAATTACCGCCATGCGCGAAGCTACCCACCGGGAGATCCCCGTCGTTGCGATAGTGGATACAAATGGTGACCCAACAGGTATTGCCCACGTGATCCCAGCCAACGACGATGCGCTCAAATCGGTCGTGATGCTAGTCACTGCGATCACCGCGGCTGTAGAGAAAGGGCTTAAACTTTCGAAGAAAGTTTAAGAGATGTTAGATGTTAGATTTTAGATGTTAGGGAGGTACAAAATGGCAATCACAGTAGACCAAATCAAAGAACTACGAGACGAGACAGGCGCAGGGATCATGGATGTACGCAAAGCCCTGACCGAGTGCGATGGTGATATAAAAAAAGCCAAAGCATGGATCGAAAAGAAAGGGATGAAGCGGGCAGAGGACAAAGCCGAGCGGGTAACAGAAGCTGGCTATGTCTTTGCTTACGTCCACTTTAACGGCAAAGTGGGGGCGCTGGTTAAACTAGCTTGCGAAACCGATTTTGTCGCTAAAACTGAGGATTTCCAGAATCTGGGCAAAGAGATCGCCATGCAAGTGGCCTCGATGAAACCAGAATCTGTCGAGGAGCTACTGAAGCAGGATTATCTGCGAGATAGCAGTAAAACAATCGAAGCGATGATCAAGGTGATCTCCGGGAAAACTGGGGAAAATATTAGAGTGGTCGCTATTGCGTCTCTTTAATCGCACGGTTACACGGGTCGACACGGGGGTCGACCCCTACGGTTTCGTGTACAATGCTCTAATATGCTGACGATCATTGTATTATCTTTATTGGTTCTCCTCCACGAACTGGGTCACTTTTTGATCGCCAAACTTTTTGGGATCCATGTCCTCGAATTTGGCATAGGACTACCACCCAAAGCCCTCAAACTTTTTAAACACAAAGAAACAGAATATACCCTCAACTGGCTCCCGATCGGGGGCTTTGTGAGGTTGGCAGGGGAAGAGTCTGATCCCACCTTGTGGGAGCGCATCAATCCGCTGACCCACGGACACATGTTTTTTGCCAAACCTGCCTGGCAGAGGGCGCTAGTGATCGTGGCTGGGGTGGCCGTAAACTTTTTGATAGGGATTCTCATGTTTAGCCTGGTATATATGAAACTGGGGATACCCCAATTTAGCGGTGAGCAAGTGATGATCTCGGCAGTAACCAAAGACTCTCCCGCGGAGATGGCGGGGATAAAAGTGGGCGAAGTGGTGGTGAGGGTGGGAGAGACCGATATCGCGACGGCAGACCAATTTGTCTCGCTAGTAAAAGATAAAAAGGGACAAATGATAAGTCTATATGTGGCCAAAGTCGATACAAATGGATTAAAGTCGGATAGCTCGAGGGTAATAGAGGTGATACCAAGGGAGAATCCTCCCGAGGGTGAAGGGGCGCTGGGGGTGGGAGTATCGACTGTGCCGATCATCACCTACGAAAAGAAAGTATGGTACCAGGCACCGTTTTATGGAGCCGTAGAGGGGATGAAAGAAGCGATTGCGTGGAGCAGAGAGTTTTTGCGTATTTTCTCGCACCCGGTAGAGCTGGTCAAAAATATTAGTGGTCCTGTGGCAGTCGTGAAGGTAGGACAGCAGGCGGCTAGTGAGGGCTGGGTGACCATGGCGAGGTTTGCCGGGATCATCTCCCTGAACCTGGCAATCTTTAACTTGCTACCAATCCCGGCGCTCGATGGCGGGAGACTGATGATGATCGTGCTAGAGAAAATTGTAGGGAGGAAACGGGTGGTCAGAGTGGAGAGATATGTGAACGGGGTGGGGATGATACTCCTGATCGCACTACTGATTGGGGTGACGGTGAAGGATTTGTTTTTTAGCTAGCTACTGATCTAAATTGCGTAGTGCAGCAATAACTCTGGCAATTATACCCTGAGGACGATCTCTTTCGGCTGTGAGAGCTGTTTGTACTGTAGCAACCTGTTCCATGTCGGTGGGTAGGATAGGTTTAGCTGGATCCCTAGAGGTAATTCTCAAGCCACTGGTGTATGCAGCTTCAGTTGGGGTAGTCATAGGGGGGTTGTTGTCTACAGTATTTGTCATATTTTTCCCTTAAAATTATTTTGTATTCCTAGGCTTATTTTTGCAGAGAGAGAGAGAGCTGTCAAGGACAGCTTTACTTTAGGGTCTGACCTGGTCTCCGATTGTGTTTTGAAGTCGACTAAACATGCTTCGCAAGCTAAGCATTTCCTAAGCAGGTCAGACCCCGGGGAACATTTCGATTGTCTGATAGAATTGTATTATGACCAAGTTGATTGTAACCCACATCCATCCAGATCTAGACGCCATAATGAGCTCATGGTTGCTCGTGCGATTTGATCAGTCGCGCTATGGTGACGCGAAATTTGAGTTTGTGCCGGCCCCCCATACGTACAAAGATCTCCCTCCAGACAACGATCCAAATGTAGTGCACGTCGATGTAGGCGGGGGCAAATTTGACCATCATAAGCCCGGTGGATTTACTACCTGCGCCTCTAAACTAGTATGGGAGGAGCTGATTGCAGAAAAATTGATCGAGGAAGACGACCAGGCATTAAAGGAGATGGTCGAGATTGCACTCGAGGTAGATACGTTTGCGGACTGCTACTGGCCTGGCACCGATCACCCGCGCATGGCACTCATGCTACATGAGATCATCCCCGCGCTCCACCGCTTGCAGACGCATGACAACGAGGCGGTCCTCCGGATGGTGTTTGTCTACCTAGACGGGGTATACCAGCGGTTAAAGGACTGGGAAAAGGGCAAAGAAGCGATCCATGAGGGTGAGGAGTTTGAATCTGCCTGGGGGAAGGGGATCATTGTGACTACGGCGGCGGATGACGTGTCTAAAACTGCCCAGAAAATGGGCTACGATATTGTGGTAATTAGTGATGCGCACAAGGGTCACCTGAAAATTAAAACTGCTCCGGGGGTAAAACTGCCTCTCAAACCTATTTATGATAAAATAGCTCTACGTGAGGATCCAGAGAAGTGGGTATACCACAACTCGGGTCACATGTTGTTCTCTGGGTCAGATAAAGGTGAGCAAAAAGAGCCCACCACATTACATTTGAATGACCTACTAGAGATGATCAAGGGGGTGTCTAAGTAAAATGCCAATTGTAGTAAAAGCAAAAAAAGACGAGTCACCAGACGGAGTAATCCGCCGTTTCAAGAAAAAAGTCATGACCGAAAACGTGATAGAGGAAACACGCAAACGCGAGTTCCACAAATCACCTTCGATGCTCCGCAAAGAACGCAACAACGAAATCAAGCGTAAAAAATATACTGATCGCATGCAGAGATTGAATGCGAGTAAGAAGAAATAATGACTTTGTTGAGTGTGTTACAGGACGAAATGAAAACCGCGATGAAAGCGCGTGATCAAGTGCGGCTAAATGCACTGCGTCTCATGATATCTTCGATCAAGTATG
This sequence comes from uncultured Pseudomonadales bacterium, assembly GCA_964493295.1. Classification (GTDB taxonomy): domain Bacteria; phylum Patescibacteriota; class Microgenomatia; order UBA1400; family UBA12108; genus CAJAUT01. The sequence goes on from CAZBML010000009.1 coordinate 14,759, forward strand.
CAATGGTCGATGCTCCAGAAATGAGTGAGGAGCAGGTCGTAGATGTGCTCAAAAAAGAGGCAAAAAAGCGCAGAGAATCGATTGTGGCGTATAAGGCTGGGGGTAGGGAGGAGCTGGCTAGTCAGGAGCAGTACGAACTAGATTTGATTGAACAATACTTGCCAAAAATGATGAGTGAGGACGAAGTGAGAGCTAAAGTAAAAGAAGCACTAGAATCGGCGAAACCGGCCAATTTTGGGATGGCCATGAACGTCAGTATGAAGGCTGTGGGAAAGGGAGCTGAGGGAGGAACTGTGTCGCGAATCGTGAAAGAAATCTTTATAACTAAATCCTAAATCAGAAAACATAAATCCTAGATAAATTATTAATTCGAATTTTGAATATTAAAAAATTACTTAGAATTTAGAACTTAGATATTAGTATTTATGATAAACATAAATATCCTCTCAGATGCCAAGTTTCCGTTTGATCGAGCTGGACTGCGGGCACATTTGACTAAAGTGCTGGCCAAGTACCGGCTGATGGACAAGGTCGAGGTGGACGTACAAGTAGTGGGTAAGCGCAAGATCACAGAGCTACATAAAGTGTATATGCAGTTGCCAGGGCCTACCGATGTGTTGTCGTTCCCACTAAATGATCCAGGCGATGAACGACCGTTTATTGCTTCACCAGATGGTGTGCTGAGGCTAGGAGATATAGTTGTCTGCTACGGCATCGCAGTAGAGGAAGCACTAGAGAAACAATGCAAGGTGGATGACCAGATCAATTTTTTGGCTGAGCATGGGCT
>CAZBML010000009.1:15645-17001 GCA_964493295.1 uncultured Pseudomonadales bacterium
ATGAATCTTTATCTAAAATACCGACCGAGGACGATCGAAGAACTTGACCTTGCGGGGGTACGCAAGACTCTTGCTGATATCGTCAAAGCCAGCAATATTGGGCACGCCTATCTCCTGACTGGCCCAAGGGGCGCAGGTAAGACTAGCACTGCCAGGGTACTAGCGAGGATCGTGAACTGTGAGAAAAATGGGGAAAAGCTCGGTGAGCCGTGTAATGAGTGTGGTGCTTGCAAGTCTATCCTAGATGGGAGCGCGATGGACGTGATCGAGATCGACGCGGCCAGTAACCGAGGGATCGATGATATCCGTGAACTCAAAGAGAAAATCCGGCTGGCACCGACCAGTTTGAAAACAAAAGTCTATATCATCGACGAAGTCCACATGCTCACCACCGAGGCATTTAACGCGCTCCTCAAGACACTGGAGGAGCCACCGAGCCACTCCCTGTTTATCCTGTGTACGACGGAGCTACACAAAGTGCCAGAGACGATCGTGTCGCGATGTATGCAGATCAAGTTTACTAAAGCAACTCCAGAGGAAATGAAGCGATCATTTAAACGGGTGGTGGATGGTGAAGGTAAAAAGGTAGCTGAGGAGGCGATTGAGTATCTGGCAAAAGCCGTGGATGGATCTTTTCGTGATGGGGTCAAAATCCTAGACATGGTCCTCTCCGGGAGTGATGCTGTTGGACTGGCGGATATTGAGCTGATCATCTCTGGCAGTGCGAATTATCAGATAGGGGGGTTGATCCAAGCACTAGGAGCAAAGGACGTGCAGGCTAGTCTAGCAAGCCTACGGGAAGCTACTGCCAACGGGGTAGATTTGAGCTATTTGCTTGTGAGTTTGATGCGTGGACTGCGCGACAAACTGCTCACAGGCGAGATCGAGATTGGGGCAACTAAGCTGATTTTTGCGCTAGACGAAGTAGCGAGGCGGCTCGCGACGAGTTTGGACGGGGAACTGCTGATCCAGGTGGCGATTGTGGAGTGGTGCCAGGAGAGTATTCAGAAAGTTGGTAAATCGGTGAAATCAGATAATCCGTTAATCAGTGAGCCTGTGAATCAGAAAACCAGTGGATCGGTCAGTCAGACACCGGATAAAACTGATAATCTGACAAACAGAGTTACCGAATCGCCGATTTCACTGACTATTGATGCTCGTGATGTGTGGAAGCAAGTCTTGCTGAGCTTGGGTCAAAACAATTTGGCTCTCGACACGATTTTGTCTAAAGCTAAGCCTGGCAAAATCCAAGGTGATGAGCTCACTATCTATGTACAGTATGACTTTCATAAACAACAATTGATGAGTGAAAAGAACCTGGTAAAACTAGAAGATATTATCACCCGAGCAGTCGGG
>CAZBML010000010.1:0-887 GCA_964493295.1 uncultured Pseudomonadales bacterium
CTATAAGTACTCAGGACACAGTTAAATATCCATAGAATAAAAAAGACGTAGCCCACCTTTGTGTCAATCTCAGCCCAGAAAATAAATCCCTCACTCAAGCGGTCAATGAGTACGTCTATCATCCACCCAGAGAGTGAAGCCTTACCCTGCATCCTTGCGGAAGCGCCATCCAGCCAGTCGAGGATAAGAATAATCACCAAAAACCAGATTTTTGTAATGTCACTACTCAAGTAAATATATCCTAGAGACAGGAGTAAACCAGCGAGTTGAAACCATGAGGGGTTAATTTTAGGCAGGACTAGGTAATCCTCGAAAAAGGATAAGATCTTGCGGTAGAACTTTGCCCCTGTTAGAGCTTGCCTTGCAGGTATAGAACCCATATCACTCCTGATACGATTATTACTAGAGCATTGATAATCAATTTACCCATTTTTGTGTGTTTGAATAGTGCCATCTCGGTCTTATCAAAGGGGTTGAAGGGGAATGCAATTCCTGCGAAGAAGTCCTCACTAAGGTGAATAAGGACACTTAAGAAGAAGATTGAGGATAGGGTCTGGTCAAAGGTGTGGATAACTAGAGCGATGACTCCTAAGAGTATAACTCCTGGTAATTCATGTAGTGGTGATCTGGCATGGTGTAGTTGGCCTACTAGTCCTTTCTCCTGGTACATTTTGCGATCACGGATGAGGTAATAGATGTGATCTAGGTCTAATAATCCCGAAAATGCGAGGGAAGCGAGGATATATCCTGTTTCAGTTGGTGCAACTTGGGCATAAATTAACGCTAAAACCGAAGCAGAAATCATGTGTGTTGGGGTGAGCATAGCAACAAGTATACAGAGGATTTTTGTGAGCTGATAGTATTATGTGACCCTATAGAGAATCGAA
>CAZBML010000010.1:897-6827 GCA_964493295.1 uncultured Pseudomonadales bacterium
AAGCGGTTCGAACTGGCTCGAACCGATGCGGGATTTCATAATGAGTGCGCTGTCAGCGCACAAAATCGCGCGCAAAAATACTGCTAGCGAAGATTTGGCAATCTTCGCCAAAAACATCGGCTCGAACTACTTTTTAGACAATCGGCAACTTCTGTATGAATTAAAAAAGCCCTTCGCATCGCTCCGCGCGTCCGGCCTCGCGCGGGCGATGACCCCTGCGCGGGGACAATTTTCACTTTGTGTGACCCTATAGAGAATCGAACTCTAGTTACTTGGATGAAAACCAAGTGTCCTAACCACTGGACGATAGGGCCCTTCGACTTCGTGCAGGCAAGTCATAGGAAGAGAAAATGTGGGCCCACTGGGATTCGGACCCAGGACACTCCCGGTTTACCGGGATGCTCTAACCATCATAGATTAGACCCAATTATCGGTGCTGTGGGCCCACTGGGATTCGGACCCAGGACACCCTGCTTAAAAGGCAGGTGCTCTAACCAGGCTGAGCTATAGGCCCCACAGGATAACATCCTTATCACTACCTGCTATTTTAGCAGTAACTCCTGTTTTTGGGAATTAGACTCTAAATACTGTTCAACAATGGCGGATTGTAGTATAAATATCACTAGGCATAGCACTGATGTCAAATTCAGTATTGCATAAATAATAGTTGCCTGTTAATATAAATACCCGTATGTCATCCTTACACATTTCTATCAATGCGGAACCAGTTTTTCATATTTTAGGCATCCCTGTCACCAATTCTTTAGCCACGAGCACCGTCATCACCGTTATTTTATTGCTCCTCGTCTACCTAGCTACTCGTAATTTTAGTTTAAAAGGCAAGCTCTCACGCCTGCAAATGTTCTTCGAGCTCATGATCGAAGGTCTCTACGGCATCGTCGAGAGCATCGCCGGGACCTCCAAAGCCAAGCTTTTCTTCCCCCTCGTCATGAGTTTCTTTATATTTATCGTCCCCTCCAACTGGTCTGGTTTGCTCCCAGGTGCAGGCTCTGTCGGTTTCAATGGTGAGCTCCACGGCAAAGAAGTTTTCATCCCTATCCTGCGCGCCCCGACTGCCGATCTAAACACTACTATCGCCCTCGCTTTGATTGCCATGTTCTTTGTCCAGTATTATGGTTTCAAATTCCAGGGCTGGCACTATCTCAAAAAGTTCTTTGACTTTAGCAATCCCATCAATGCTTTTGTCGGTATCCTCGAGCTCATCTCCGATCTCTCCAAGATTCTCTCCTTTGCTTTCCGTCTCTTCGGCAATATCTTTGCCGGCGAGGTTTTGATTGCGGTCATGGCCTTCCTCGTTCCCCTTGGCGCCCCCATTCCTTTCTATGCTCTAGAGATCTTTGTCGGCCTCATCCAAGGTCTAGTCTTCCTCATGTTATCTACCGTCTTTATGAACATGGCCACATTAGGTCATGGAGACGAGTCACACGCATAATTAGTTAATTATATTAAAGGAGAAAATATATGTCAGACGTAGCAACAGCAGTACAAACAGCCGCCGCAGTCGATCTCAATGGTCTCGCAGTCGGTTTGGCTATGGGACTAGGCGCTCTAGGGCCTGGTATCGGTATCGGACTAGTCGGTATGGGTGCCATGCAAGCCATCGGTCGCAACCCCGAAGCCGCGAGCAAGATCCAAACCAACATGATTCTTGGTTTTGCTTTTGCCGAAGCGCTTGGTATCTACGCATTAGTTATTGCCCTTATTCTTAAATTCGTCTAAGGAGCACCAACCTATGCAAATCAATCTTTATCAAGTTCTTTTCCAAATCTTTAACTTTGGTGTGGTTATGTACCTCTTAAACAAGGTGCTCTACAAACCAGTCCTCAAGATGTTGGATGAGCGAGCCAAAAAAATCAACGAAGGTATGGCCCTCGCCGACAAAAATCTCAAAGCCGCCGAAGAATCGGAGAAAACCAAAAAATCCGAGATCGCCAAAGCCAGAAAAGAAGCTAGCGCCATCATCGCCACAGCCGAAAAAGAAGCCAAGGCCAAAGCCGACAAAATCATCGCCGAAGCCAAGGCCAAAGCCAAAGCCGAAGCCGCTACCATGATTGAATCTGCCAGCAAAGAAATCGAGTCCAACCAAGCCAAAGCCCAAAAGGCTATCGCCACGCTCGCCATCAAACAGGCACAATCCGCTCTTGGTTCGTCTTTGTCAGCCAAAGAGATCGACTCGATTACTACCAGTATGTTAAAAGCTAAATAAATATGACCTACAAAATTGTCAGTGCCCAAAAACTCTCAGCCGATCAGCTCAAAGACGCGGTCTCTCTCGCAGAGTCCAAGTTAGGAGTCTCAGGCAAGCCCGAGCTCGTAATCGATGCCACGCTCCTGGCTGGTATCAAGATCGAGGGGGCAGGACAATTGCTCGATCTATCATTAGCTAAAAAACTCGAGAATCCTGATTCCTTTAGTGCGCCAGTCAAACCTATCTCAGTCGGCGAAATCATCTCGATCGGCGATGGTGTAGCCAAAGTCTCTGGGCTAGGCGACGCGATGATGTCCGAGCTCATCGAGTTCCCTGGTGGTACCCAAGGTTTAGCTTTATCTCTCCACACCCACGAAGTAGGTGTAGTTTTACTCGGCGACTATGCTCATCTCAAATCCGGTGACAAAGTCGTCTCGACTGGGCGTATTCTCTCGATCCCAGTAGGTCCCAACTTCCTTGGTCGCATCGTCAATCCACTGGGTTTTGCCATCGACGGCATGCCAGACCCAGAAGGAGCCGAGATCTATCCTATCGAGCGCATCGCCTCTGGCGTTATTACTCGTCAGCACGTCTCTCAGCCGCTCCAGACTGGTATTGTGGCTATCGACTCGATGATCCCAGTCGGTCGTGGTCAGCGCGAGCTCATCATCGGTGATCGCGGAGTAGGCAAATCTAGTATTGCTATCACTACGATCATCAACCAAGCCAAAGAGGGCGTTAAATGTATCTATGTCACGATCGGCCAAAAACGCTCGTTTGTGGCTCAGCTCGTCAACACCCTCAAAGAATATGGTGCCATGGAATACACAACTATCGTGGCCGCCACAGCCTCTGATCCTGCCTCTATGCAGTTCCTCGCTCCCTATGCCGGCGCCGCCCTCGGCGAGTACTATGCCATGCATGGTCAAGATGCCCTTATCATCTACGATGATCTCTCCAAACACGCCTGGGCATACCGCGAGATCTCTCTGCTACTACGCCGTCCCTCCGGTCGCGAGGCCTACCCTGGCGATGTATTCTACCTACACTCTCGCTTACTCGAGCGTGCTTGTCGCTTAAACAAAGAATACGGCGGCGGCTCATTGACTGCACTCCCAATTATCGAGACTCAAGCAGGAGATGTCTCTGCCTACATCCCGACCAACGTCATCTCGATCACCGACGGTCAAATTTATTTGGAAGCTGATATGTTTAACTCTGGTTTCAAACCCGCTGTCAACGTCGGACTTTCCGTCTCTCGCGTTGGTGGAGACGCACAGATCAAAGCTATGAAAAAAGTGGCTGGTCGCCTTCGTCTCGATCTTGCTCAGTACCGCGAGCTGGCCGCTTTCTCTCAATTTGCGTCCGATCTCGATGCCAAAACCAAAGCTTCACTCGACAAAGGTGCAAGAGTATCTGAGATCCTCAAGCAGGGCTGGGACGAGCCCTACTCCGTCGGTGTCCAAGTCGCCCTCATCTGGGCTGTCACCGAGGGTCACGCCAACAGAATCACGATCAAAAACATGAGTGAATGGAAACAGTCCTTCCTCAGTTACTTGAGTAGTGCCGAGGCCGGCCAAAAGCTAGTCGCTTTGATCGAAAAAGAAGGCGCGCTTACCGATGATGTCCTCAAACAGTTACTCTCCGTCTCTCAAACGGTCGAAAGCTCCTGCGCCCATCTCTATGCGGCGGAAAGTGAGTAATCATGGGTAGTCTCATCGGCATCAGACGTCGCATCAAATCCGCCAAAAATATTGCGCAGATCACCAAAGCTATGGAGATGGTCTCTGCCTCCAAAATGAAAAAAGCCCAAGAAGCCGCCCTCGCGACTCGCCCCTTTACTGACAAACTCAAGGAGATCATGGGCAAAGTCGGCTCCTCCTCATCCAACAAACACCCTTTGCTGACCAAAAACGCAAGTAGCGCTGTCCTCGTCGTCCTCGTCTCTACCAACAAAGGTCTTTGTGGTGGTTTAAACGTCAATCTCTACCGCGGTCTCCTCGATTTTGTGCGGGAAAACCAAGATAGCGATATCAAGATTGTCACTGTTGGCAAAAAAGCCAAGTGGGTCACACCTGGTACTACTTCAGAGTTGGTTGCCAAGTTCAATGATCTAGGCGAGACCGTCACTTTCGCTGAGTCGCGCAGTATTGCTGGCTACATTATGCAAGAGTTTAAAGCAGGCAACATCGGCAAAGTTTACCTTGCCTACCCAAAGTTTATTAGTACCCTGCAAAACGAAATCACTTTTACTCAAATCTTACCTCTCCAGAGCGAGGACTCAGTCTCTAGCTCAGATTACACTATCGAGCCCTCGCCCACTGCGCTCCTTGAGTCTCTATTACCTTATCAAATCGAAATGACAGTCTATCAAACTATTCTCGAGGCAAGAGCCACCGAACATAGTGCTAGAATGGTGGCAATGAAAAATGCTTCCGACAACGCCCGCGACTTGATTGGCAGTCTGACACTCGATTACAACCAAGCACGTCAAAGTGCCGTCACCAGCGAGCTCTTGGACGTCACGACTGCACGCATGGCATTAGTCGAATAAAATATTAAACACGTAAAAAGGAGCATATGGCCAAAAAAACTACAAATAATCTAGGTAAGATCACACAAATTGTCTCGGTCGTTATTGACGTCCAGTTTGATGGCTATACCCCAAATCTCTACAATGCCCTCAAAGTCCAGTCTGGTGACCGTGTCGTTACTCTCGAGGTAGAGCAGATTTTGGGTGATGGCTTGGTCCGTGCGATCGCCATGTCCACAACCGACGGTCTCAAGCGTGGGATGGAGGTCGAGGATACTGGTGCTCCTATCTCGGTCCCCGTCGGTCCCGACTCCTTGGGCCGCATTTTCAATGTCCTCGGCGAACCTATCGACAACAAAGGCCCGGTCAAAGCCGATCATCTCTCTCCCATCCACCGCCAAGCCCCCAGTTTCACTGACCAGAGCTCAACCGCCGAGATCCTCGAGACCGGTATCAAAGTCGTCGATCTCATTGCCCCCTTTGCGAAGGGTGGTAAAGTAGCCGCCTTTGGAGGGGCGGGTACGGGCAAGACCGTTATCATGCAAGAGCTGATCCGCAATATCGCCGAGGAGCACTCCGGTCACTCCGTTTTTGCTGGTGTGGGCGAGCGCACTCGCGAGGGCAATGATCTCTACCACGAAATGAAAGATTCTGGCGTTATCAAAAACACCACCATGGTCTTTGGTCAAATGAACGAACCACCTGGTAGTCGTTTACGTGTAGCATTGACTGGTCTGACCTTCGCCGAGTACTTCCGCGATGTCGCCGGAGAAGATGTGTTGTTGTTCATCGACAATATTTTCCGTTTCTCTCAGGCTGGTGGAGAGGTATCCGCTCTACTAGGTCGTATTCCTAGTGCTGTCGGTTACCAGCCCAACTTGGCCTCTGAGATGGCCGCTCTCCAAGAGCGCATCACTAGCACCAAAAAGGGGAGTATTACTTCCTTCCAGGCGGTCTACGTCCCAGCCGACGACTATACCGATCCAGCTCCTGCTACGACTTTCTCTCACCTCGACTCCACGATTGCGCTCGAGCGGGCACTAGTCGAGCAGGGCCTCTATCCTGCCGTCGATCCGCTCGTAAGTAACTCCAAAATGCTGTCTCCCGACATCGTCGGTGATGATCACTACCGTGTCGCCCGTGCCGTGCAAAAAGTCCTCCAGCGCTACAAGGATCTCCAGGATATCA
>CAZBML010000010.1:6837-15340 GCA_964493295.1 uncultured Pseudomonadales bacterium
ACACCTTTGCCCACCTCGATTCGACGGTGGTGCTCGAGCGCTCCATTGCCGACCTCGGTATTTATCCGGCGGTTGATCCTCTAGCCTCGGTGTCGAAGGCGCTTGTGGCGGACATTGTTGGCGACGAGCACTACACAGTTGCTCGCGAAGTACAGCGCGTTCTCCAGCGGTATAAGGATCTTCAGGATATCATCGCGATTCTCGGCATCGACGAGTTGTCAGACGAAGACAAGCTAGTCGTGGCCCGTGCCCGCAAGATCCAGCGCTTCTTGACCCAGCCATTCTTTGTGGCCGAGCAGTTTACCGGTATTGCTGGCAAATATGTCAAAGTCACCGATACAATCGCCGGGTTTGACAAAATCTTGTCTGGCTCACTCGATCATATCCCAGAGGGAGATTTCTACATGAAAGGTAGTATCGACGAGGTCATCGAGACCTACGAGAAAGGCAAATAAACAAATCGTGTAGGGGCGGACCCCTGTGTCCGTCCGATTAATATGAATCAATTAAAATTGGACATCGTCACTCAGGAGAAAAAGCTTCTCTCCGAAGAGATCTCGAGTTTGACGGCTCAAACAGTCGAGGGCGAGATTACTATCCTTCCTTCGCACGTACCCCTCCTCACACGTTTGACCGAGGGTGTCATGCGGTTTATGACCAAATCAGGTGAGCAAGTAGTCGCCATCTTTGGTGGCTTCCTCGAAGTTGATAGTCATGGCAATATCTCAGTCCTAGCTGACTCTGCGGTTCGTGCCGAAGATATCGACGAAGCCAAGGTCAAAGAAGCCGAAGCCGAAGCCAAAGCAGTCCTAGCCGACAAAACCCGCGCGCTCGAGTTTGCGCAGGCCGAGGCCGCCCTCCGCAAAGCCTACGCCTCGATCAAAGCATTAAACAAGGGCGCCCGTCCACGTCACAGCCAGACATAGTAGCATGTCAATTGATGAAATTAGAAGTATGGGTGAAAGTACTGCATATCCACATATGGATATGCTGATACTAGTTTGCGATTTTTTGTTAAATCAACCAAGTAAATGGGAACTAGAACAACTACGTGATTTGCTAAATGATCCTGTTTTTCATCCAGCTGATATAGATGATACCGTCCCTAATCATGTGTTTTTCTCGACCGAGCTGGCAAACTTACAATGCATCATTAAAGACGAAATCGATCTGATACCATAAATATTTGTCTTTCGTTCGGGAAATAGGTAGTATTGATACATGACCCCAAAAATAGGTACGTTAATCAAGAATTCAAAAATCTATTATCACAATCTCAAACCTATTATTTCGCCGGCACTCAAACAATCGGTAGTATTCAATAGATATGGCTGGAAACATCTAATCTACGACAGTCAAGATCATAGACGTAACAACAAAGTCATCGAACTAAGATTATTTCTTCTTAGGGATGCTAGACACATAATCGGCACATCAAATAACCCCATAATTTCCTCGATCTCGACAAACACCTTAACCAAAGAACAAACGAAGTATTATGAGATCTGTGACAAATCTAAACGTACAGGTAAATTCGTGAAAGTAATAATTAGGCAAATCAACAACGGCACTTATCACTTTTATAGTATAAGGAGATCAAAAAGAAACAAAAAACCCGCCTAAGCGGGGGTTTTGTTGTGCTTGTTTTTCCAGCGTAGGATATCTTAGCCGGTTCCGGGAGGTCCCTCGCAAGCACATCTATATAATAACATAATATGTCAAACATTCGCGTCTTAGGCATCGACCCAGGCACCCATCGCATCGGCTGGGGAGTAGTAGACGGCACCCCTTCAAGGCCAGGCCTTGTAGGCTGTGGTTGTATCGAGCTACCCAAAGGTACTGAACCAGCCGAATATTTACTCAAAATCCAATCCGAAGTAGAAAACCTAATTCTCAAATATAGTCCCAAAAAAATTGGCATCGAAGCACTATTTATCCAGAAAAACTTAAAAACTGCCATGACTGTGGCCGAGGCGCGCGGTGTCATCCTCTACACTTTTGCCAAGCACGGGCTCACTTGGGCACAATTGTCCCCCAACACTATCAAATCGGTCGTTGCTGGCGCCGGCAACGGTGGTAAACAAGATGTCGAGCGTATGGTAGGATTACTCTTAAAGATCGAGACAAAAAACTTGTTAGACGATACAACCGACGCTTTAGCAGTGGCGCTCGCTACTCAGGCCACCAAATTATGATCGCTTATCTCAAAGGCAAATTACATTACCATACGGCAGAGGGTGCCGTGATCTTGGTTGGTGGCGTCGGCTACGAAGTACTTGGGATCTGGCTAGGTCGCGAGACTATCGGCGCGGAGCTTGCAGTCTATACTTACCACTATCTAGAGAACGAGAGCATTCCGCGCCTCATCGGTTGTCAGACCAAAGAGGGGCGGGACTTGCTCGTCGAGCTCATTACCGTCAATGGTGTCGGTCCCAAGATGGCTGGTCGCATCCTCTCTGCCGCTAGTCCTAGCGCCATCAAATCAGCCATCACATCCGGCGATCTCGATTTCCTTACCCGCATCAAGGGTCTCGGCAAAAAAACCGCCCAAAAAATCATTCTCGACCTCGGCAAGACTCTGGTCGACGCCACCTCATCGGCCAATAGCTATATCTATGACGCTCTCAAAGAGCTCTCATTCGACAAGCGTGAGATCGACAAGGTTCTGGAGCACCTCGATTTAACTGGTCTCTCCGAGTCCGCGGCCTTGTCCCTCGTATTAAAATCACTGGGGAAGAAATAACAAATATGACCGACGCCATTTTAGAACCCACCATCTCTCCAGAAGAAATCCAAATTGACGCATCGCTCCGGCCCAAATCACTCTCTGACTTTGTTGGCCAGCCACGCTTAAAACAATCACTCGAGCTAGCCTTGACCGCCGCCAAAAGTCGCCACGAGCCCATCGACCATGTACTCTTATACGGGCCCCCTGGGCTCGGCAAAACTACCCTTTCTCACATCATCGCGAGTGAGCAGGGTGGCAGTATCCATGTTACGACCGGGCCAGCATTGACCCGGGCCGGCGACCTGGCCGCACTCCTCACCAATCTCGAGGAGGGTGATGTCCTCTTTATCGACGAGATCCACCGTCTGAGCAAAGTCGTCGAAGAAACGCTCTATTCTGGGATGGAGGATCGCCGTCTCGACCTGGTACTAGGCAAAGGGCCAGCCGCTCGGACCGTGACAGTCGATCTCAAGCCCTTTACCCTCGTTGGCGCGACCACCATGTACGGCTCTCTTTCAGGTCCCTTGCGCTCCCGCTTCGGCATTATCAACAAGCTCGAGTATTACTCCGATACTGACCTATCTAGTGTCCTCACTCGCTCCGCCAGCATCCTCAAAATTCAACTCGATCACGACGCCGTCCTCGCGCTCGCCAAACGCTCACGTGGTACGCCCCGTATCGCCAATAGGCTCCTTCGTCGGTCTCGGGATACCGCCCAGATCCACCACCACAATCACTTGACTCTCCAGGCTGTAAACGATACTCTCGCTCTCCTCCAGATCGACGAGCTCGGGCTCGACGCTTCTGACCGTGAGCTCCTGACTCGCATCATTACATACCATCATGGTGGCCCAGTTGGGGTAGAGACCCTCTCTAGCGCCCTCTCTGAAGACGCAGGTACCATTGAAGAAGTCTATGAACCATTCCTTATCCAGCAAGGGCTCCTAGCTCGCACCAAAGCCGGCCGGGTAGTCACCGATCTCGCCTACAAACACCTAGGACTCGCCAAAAAATGAAATATCTCGCGCTTATCCTAGGATCTATCTCCTTTTTCCTCTCATCTTCGCGAGCTCTGGCGCTCTACGATCCTCGCACCACCCCAGGCAACAAAGCCGGTGTCCATATTTTAGGTCCCAGTGAAATCGAAGACGCCGCAAAGCTTGTCAACAGCAATGGGGGAGACTGGGGCTACGTCACGGTCCCGATCCAGCCCACCGATCGTGACAAAGACAAATGGCAGACTTTCATGCAAAGAGCCAAAGAGCTCCATCTCATCCCGATCATCCGCATCACCACCATTCCCAATGGTGGCACTTGGGCTACTGGGCACGATACTGATCTAGTCGATTTTGCCAATTTTTTGGGTGAGCTAGCTTGGCCAGTCGAGAATCGCTATATTATTTTATTCAACGAAGTGAATCGTGCCACCGAGTGGGGAGGCAAAGTCGATCCCGAAAAGTATACCGAGATTGTTAAAAACGCCTACACTATTTTCAAAGAGCGCTCGGGAGATTTTTTCTTACTCGGCCCTTCCCTAGACTCGGCTCTGCCAAATAGTAGCACCTCGCTCTCGGCACCCAATTACTTGAGTCGCATGAGCGCGAGCGATCCACTCGTCTGGACTTATTTTGATGGTTGGTCTAGCCATAGCTATCCCAATCCAGGATTTATAGCATCCGCAAAAAAAACCGGTCTAACTAGTATTGTGGGCTACCGTAGTGAACAGCAATCTCTCAAGCTCGCGCCCAAACCAGTCTTCATCACCGAAACTGGCTGGGACCAAACCAGGCTCGATTCCTCGCGCATAGCCGAGTACTGGAGTACAGCTTGGCAGATCTGGCAAACCGACCCCAATGTCGTCGCCGTTACCCCGTTTATTTTGCGTGGTGGCGAGCAATTTAAACAGTTCTCGCTGTACCAAGATGATGGTGCCTACTCATCTTCTGGTCAGTCTCTTTACAACTTGCCCAAAGTCGTGGGTACCCCCAAACTAGTCGAAATCAAACCCAAGCCCAGTGATCCAAAAACAGTTGTCGAGTCAAGCAACCACATTCCTTTTTTCAAAGCTGGTCGCGCGCTCTCCAAACTAGAAAACATTTTCCGCGTTGTGATGGGCCTCCCCATCAAGTCCGAGATCTATCTCAAGGACATTCCACTTTTAGTCGAGCTAGCTACAACCCCCAAACAATGGGAGAAAGGACTCTCTGGACGTAAAGAACTCGCGGAGATTGATGGCATGTTGTTTAGTTTCCCTCGCTACCATGTCCCGATTTTTTGGATGAAAGATATGCATTTCCCGATCGACATGATTTGGCTCACCGATGGGATAGTCAGCGACATCATGCCTAGCGTACCACTGGGCACCAGCGACAAACTCCCCACCTACTCGCCTCGCCAGCCAGTCAATGCCATCCTCGAAACACGTGCGGGCTGGGCAGAAGAAAATGGTATTACCATCGGTGATTCTTTAACTACTAGAAATTGAAAATTATGTTATATATCTACCATGGTGAAGGCACCGGTACCTCCCGCAAACTACTACGGGAAGCCATCCAAAAAGACAAGCTCGCCGGCCACGAGATCCGCACTATCGAAGGAGATAAGCTGTCCCCACGTGATCTCGAATCTGCCCTTGCTACCGAGAGCTTATTCTCTATAGAAACTATCGTGATCGAAAATCTCCTGTCCCGCTTGCGTTCAAAGGATAAAGACGCCTGCATCGACTTGTTGAGCAAATACAGCGGAGATAAAAACATTTTCTTGTGGGAAAAAAAAGAGATCACCAAGCCAAATTTGGCTAAGCTGGGCAGTTCAGCCAAGATCAGTTTATCCAAAGCCCCCACGGCTTTGTTTAGTCTCATGGAGAGCTTAGTGCCAGGAGGGGCCAAGCAAGCTCTGGATCTGCTACATGAGACAGTCACCCAAACCGAGGATATCATCGCCTTTACTATGGTCGCGCGCCAAATTGGGTATTTGATTACCATCAAGTCAGCGAGTAACCCCAAATTTGCCCCTTGGCAGATTGGCAAACTCAAGTCCCAGGCGGCCAAGTGGAGCGACAAGCAACTAGAGTACTTCTTGTCAGAACTGCTCCAGATTGATCTATCCATCAAATCTGGCACCTCCAAATTGTCCTACACCGACCACCTTGACTTATTGCTATCGACTTTATTAAGATAAAGGCCTTATAGGGTAAAAAGGAGGGTTATGGAGCAAACAACTAATTTATTGGAAAATGCTAAATTAGGCTTCACAACTCTACACGTCGGACAGCAATACAAAGATTCAGCACTGGAAAACATTAAGCTGTGGCTCACAGACTCAATGTTTAGTGACTATATTCCCCAACTAAAACATTTAATTGACGCGGGACACTGGGACTACCTTCTTGACTGTTTCTACCAAGTTATCCCTTTTGGAACTGGCGGTAGACGTGGCGAAGTAGGTATCGGGCCAAACCGTATAAATCCGTGGACTATCCAAGCATCAGCACAGGGACACTCGCAATATTTGATCAAGCAATATGGAGCAGATGCCAAGACTCGGGGAGTAGTTTTGTCATATGATGTTCGACAATTTTTCTCCAACAAATATTTTGACGATAATATTTCCAACCCAGTCAGAAATCTTAATTGTAAGGATTTAGCCATTGCCGCCGCCAAAGTATATACTGCCAACGGTATAAAAGTTTTTTTGTTTGACGATTTCCGCACCACCCCAGAATTATCCTTTGCCATTCGTTATCTAAATGCAGTTTCTGGAGATATGTTTAGTGCATCACACAACCCACCAGAGCATAATGGCAAAAAAGTATATGACGAATTTGGTGGTCAACTAATCGCGCCATATGATGAGCAGTTGGTAGCTGAGGTTACGCAAAATGTTGAATCAATCAGGACCATCGAGATCACGGAAGCGGAAAAGTCAGGTTTATTCAAAGTAATCGGGAAGGAAGTCGATGACGCCTATGTCTCTACATGCCAAAAATTATCACTTTCCGATAACCGTTCAATTAAAATAACCTATACCCCTTTACACGGCTGTGGTAGCACATCAGTTCTCAAAGTACTTCAAGCTTTGAAATTTGACATAACAGTGGATCCAAAAACTGGTAATCCTAGTGGTAAGTTTGAAAACGTAACATTTAACATTCCAAACCCTGAAGTAATTCAATCATTTGAGACTCCCATGATCTCTGCCGAAAGTATCAACTCGGAGATTATCCTAAATAGCGATCCAGATGCAGATAGGATAGGGATCATGGTTAAACACAATGGAAAATTCGAATTTTTGAACGGAAATGAGATCGGTATCATCCTTACCCAATATGTGATCGATAAAAAGAAAGATAAAATACCAGGAAAGGGTATCGTTATCAAAACCCACGTAACCTCTTCATTAATCGCCAAAATTGCTGAGCAAAATGACGTCACATGCATCGGGGATCTCCTCGTTGGATTTAAGTATATCGGCGATCTAATGAATCAGTTAGAAAAGGAAAATAAAATAGATAATTTCCTTTTCGGCGCTGAAGAATCACACGGGTTCTTAGCAGGAAATTACGTGCGAGATAAGGATGCCGTTGTCCCAGCCATTTGGCTCAGTGAGCTAGCTGGGGAGTTAAAAGATCAAGACAAAACTCTAATCGACTACCTAAGTCACATCTACAGCAAATATGGCTACTATCGTAGTTATCTCACAGAAATACGACTACCAGGCGCCGAAGGGATGGAACAAATTAAATTAATCCAAAAAACCCTAAAAGAAAATCCTCCCAAACAAATTGGCAGGTTTGAACTAGACCATGTAGAAGACTGGATGGATCGACTCCCGATTCTTTCTGAAACCGACAAAGTAGCCAAAAGTGGTATGGTTTTCTACTTTAAACCCGTCGCTACCACCAGTTCCATTAGAGTCACTGTCAGACCCTCAGGGACAGAACCAAAGAGTAAAATGTATTTCGAAATTGGTAGTGAGCCATTTGCCGAAGAAAAGTACGATGATATCAAGCAAAATATCGAAAGTATCCGTGTTGAGTTTGAGCAGGCCTTTATGAAGGCCTGCTACAGAACTATAGGAATAGACTTCCCTGATCGCGGATTCCTTTTGTTCTGGCAACTTCCCCTCAAAGACAAGTTGCACTATTTTGAAGTAGAGCCAGCCATTGCGGAACTTAAAGCGGAACCTAATAAGAGTGTAAGAGCCAATAAGTTAAGCAAGCTTATCGAGTTTTTAGGAGCTGATCCAGTTAAAAAAATGGATGATGCCTTCAAAGCCAACTACAAGGTAAGCGTGGCGGAGTACTTAGAGTTATGATTAAATACCAAGATCATATCGAAGAAATCACCAAAAAAGTTGGTACCTATCTTCTTAGTCATTTTGGGAGGATCTTAGAACAACATCACAAATCAGATACTCACTACGATACTGACGATGACAAGATTGTAAGCGATATGTACAAGGTTTACCTTGCGGAAAAATATCCTACTTATGGCTTTTACTCAGAGGAGGAAATGACCAATACTTCACATCTCGAATATTATTGGATGATTGACCCTATTGAAGGGACTACGAACTACTCGCACAATATACCATTCTTCGCCACCCAAATCGCTGTAATTCATAAAGACCAAGTCATTGCCTCAGGTGTATACCTTCCTGTTCAAAATGAAATGTACTATGCCGAAAAGGGCCATGGTTCTTTCTGTAATGACGTAAAGCTACATATTGGACAAACAGAAACTCTAAACAAGGCCATCTTAAGTATTGGTAAAG
>CAZBML010000010.1:15350-15688 GCA_964493295.1 uncultured Pseudomonadales bacterium
CAATCTAACTTGGTGGGGCAATACCAATCAAATCCTTGCACCAAAATCACGAACTCTTAGATTTATAGGTGCCACAGGGATAGATATATGCTACGTAGCAGCCGGGAAATTGGATATACATATTAATCATGGCTCTCATAACTACGACTACGCACCAGGTAGTCTAATAGCAAAGGAAGCAGGGGCACAAGTAGTCAATTTTCAAGGTAAACCCTGGAAAATTTCTGATTCAGATATAATAATTGGCAATACTATATTAGTAGATCAAGTATTATCACAAATTAGGAGCTAAATTATGTCATCCATATTAGATTCACGAGAGAAAATTAAAGAGTTAG
>CAZBML010000011.1:0-6246 GCA_964493295.1 uncultured Pseudomonadales bacterium
TCGAGCATAGTTTGATCGTAGCATACTCTACGCTATACTGCTTTTATGACGATCAAACAACTTTATACAAAGTATCACATCATGCCACAACTCGAGACTCATATGTTGAGAGTCGCTGGAGTGGGTAAAATAATTGCGGAAAACTGGCAGGGTGAGTGTGACACAAAACTTACAACCGATCTCTGCTTGATCCACGATATGGGGAATATTGTAAAGTTTGATTTGCGTGATGGGACCGATAGGTCAAAGTTTGGCAGAATCGAAAATTTGAAACATTGGCAAGAAGTTCAGCGGGGATACTGGGATAAATATGGCAAGGATGCCCACGATGCGACTATTGGGATTTTGCGCGAGGCAGGACTGCCTCATTTTGAGTCTTATATCGACGAAGAGGAAAGACTCTATTTTGCGGAGGCTCGGGAGGAACAATTGGCGAAGGCGCGAGTAGAATCGATTATTCTCATGTATGCTGATTGCAGAGTTATACCGAGTGGGGTAGTGAGTTACCGTGAGCGGGTCAATGATTTAAAAGACCGGTATGGGACAAGAAGTGATACCTGGTACGATTGGACGTTTTGGTTTGAAAAGTGGTTACAAACCAAGGTCGGAGTTGATTTGCAGAGTATTACAGAAGCTAGTGTGACTCCTCTCTTTGACGAGTTGCTGTCACGTACTATATAATGGTCTTAATTGATAAAGCGATGAAGGGGTTTCCCGCCCTGGAGCTGAGTATGATGAGTACTACGTAATCTGCACGAGACGCAGAAACTTGAGTAAAATCGCAAGGTGGTACCGCCCAGAGAAGGCCCTTGCATGTCCCCATTTTTGGGTGCATGCAAGGGTTTTTTTGTATATATATAAGGAGTAAACATATGATCGACTACAACGACTTTGCCAAAGTGGATATCCGCGTGGGACGGATTGTAGGGGTCGAGGACTTCCCCGAAGCCAAGAAACCCGCCTACAAACTAACCATCGATTTCGGGAGCGAAATCGGACAGAAACGATCGAGCGCGCAAGTGAAGAAATATTACTCTAAAGAAACGTTGATGGGTAAAATGGTTTTGGGGGTGGTCAACTTTCCCCCCAAACAAATCGGGCCGTTTATGTCGGAGTGTCTCACTCTCGGCGCGCCGGATGAGGACGGGCAATGCGTACTAATCTCACCAAACAACGAGAAAGCAGTCATCGGTGGAAAATTATTTTAAAAGAGTAAACTAAAGGAGCTATATGAAATATTCGAAAATGTTTGTCAAAACTTTAAAGACAGCCCCCAGTGCCGCCGATACGGCAAACCACCGCTTGCTCGTACAAGCAGGCTTTGTGCGCCAGGTCATGGCTGGAGTTTATACCTACCTGCCCCTAGGACTGCGAGTGCTGAACAAAATCTCTAAAATTGTGCGAGAAGAAATGGATAATATCGGTGCCCAAGAAGTACTCATGCCACTACTCCACCCCAGTGCACTGTGGAAACAGACCGGAGGATGGGACAAAATTGACGTACTATTTAAAGTGAAAAGCCGGACTGACAAAGAGTACGCCCTAGCCCAGAGCAACGAAGAAACCGTCACCCCACTAGCCAAAGAGTGGATCCATTCGGCTAAAGACATGCCCCTGGCTATCTACCACATTAACTGGAAGTTCCGGGATGAGCTACGGTCAAAATCTGGCATTATGCGAGGGCGTGAGTTCCTCATGAAGGATATGTATAGCTTCCATGCTACCCAAGCGGATTTTGATGCTTTTTATGCCAAAGCTAAAGTGGCTTACATGAATGTGTACAAACGATTGGGACTAGTCGCAAAAGCAACCGAAGCCTCGGGTGGGGCATTTACGGAAAAAGTCAGTTACGAATTTGAAGTACTTACCGATGCCGGCGAAGCCCCCGTGTTGTACTGCGACCAGTGTGACTACTGTGTGAACGTCGATGATATCAAAACCTACAAACTGGGTGATGAGTGCCCTATTTGCCACAAAGATAAATTAAAGTCGGCGATGGCATCTGAAGTGGGAAATGTGTTTGACCTAGGTCTCAAGTACTCCAAAGCGTTTGATCTCACTTTCAACAATGAAAGTGGAGAGAAAACCTACCCAATCATGGGTTGCTACGGGATTGGGATCTCTCGCACCATGGGAGTAATAGTCGAAAAGTTCAACGATGAGCGCGGGATACTGTGGCCAGCATCGATTGCTCCTTTTACTGTCCACTTAGCGAGCCTAAACACAAATGATGAAAGTGTGATCAAGCGAGCGGATGAAGTGTACGAGCTCCTCACCAAAGCCGGTGTCGAGGTGCTCTATGATGAGCGAACAGATGTGGGTGCAGGACAGAAACTGGGTGAAGCCGACATGATCGGTTGCCCGATCCGCGCTGTCGTCTCCTCCAAAACTCAAGTCAAAGTTGAAGTTAAGATGAGGAATGAGAAAGAAGCTAAACTAATGAGCGTGGAGGAGCTGATCAGGGTCGTAAAGTCACATCTTTAAGGTCTGACCCGGTCTCACTGTGTTCGACTAAACAAGCTGTGGTATTGTGGCTTTTCCTTAGCGGGTCAGACCTTTGGGGACAAACGGGAGAGACATTTTTCGCGGCCGAGGACTTGCATGGTTTCAAAAAGTGGAGGAGTGGCGGTCTTGCCGGTCACGGCTATACGGAGCATCATAAAGTATTGACCTGGCTTCCAGCCATTGGTCTCGGCGAGTGATCTAACTTTTTGCTCGATGTTTTCATGCGTCCAAACTTCTTTATCAAGTTCCTCTAGCGCAGACCTAGTGGCGGAGAGCTGAGTAGCAACTTCTTCGGTAGTTGATTTTTTGGTCAGGACTGCTTGATCGACATTGATGTCACGGTAGAAAAAGGTAGTGAGCTCCTCGAAATCCTTGAGGGTGACTAAGCGTTCTTTGATCAGGGGAAGAATCTGTGGAACCAGGGCCTGTGGACAGTCGGATGGGATAAAGGGAGTAAGACGCTTGGTAAGTTCTGTGTCGTCCATCTCGCGGATGTACATGCCGTTGAGCCAGTTGAGCTTTTCGATATCATAGACAGGGGCAGTAAGGGTGATGCGCTCGAGAGTAAATAGCCTGAGGAATTCATCTAATGAGAATATCTCCTTTTTCTCGGGGTGAGACCAGCCCATGAGAGCGAGGAAGTTGTTGATGGCTTCTGGTAAATAGCCTTTGTCACGATGAGAAAGAATAGAGACGTCGTTTTTGCGCTTACTCATTTTGGAGTGATCTTTGTTACGGATTACTGGGAGATGAGCAAAGATTGGTAGTTCCCAGCCAAATGCATCATAGATTAGCACGTGCTTGGGCGAACTAGAGAGCCATTCTTCTCCCCTGATAATGTGGGTGACTTCCATGAGATGGTCATCTACTACTACACCCAAGTGGTATGTGGGGTAACCGTCGGATTTGAGGAGTACTTGGTCATCGATGCCAGAGTTCTGGAACTCCACTGGACCACGCACGGCGTCATGGCAAATAGTGACACCAGTTTCTGGCACAGCCAAACGAATAACCTTTGGTATTCCAGAGTCTAGCTGGGCTTTGACCTCTTCTTTACTTAAATGGCGACAGTGGCGGTCGTAACGAGGGAGTTCTTTTTTGGCCAAGGCGTCATTTCTTGCCTGTTCGAGTCGCTCTTTGGTACAGAAACAATAGTACGCTTTGCCGTTGTCTAATAACTTTTGAACATACTCTTGATATATAGATAACCTCTCTGACTGGGTGTAGGGAGCATGGGGCCCACCGACATTGGGACCTTCGTCGTTTGGCTATCCCAACCACTGCATAGCCTCAAAGATTACATCCACTGCCCCGTCGACATATCGCTCACGGTCGGTATCTTCGATACGAATGATAAATTTACCGTGATTTTGCTTGGCGATCGCTAGATTACGCATGGCGATGTAGGCAGTGCCAAGATGGGCGATCCCAGTGGGAGATGGTGCGATGCGTGTACGTACAGACATAGAAGTATTATATACTAGGGATATGGCTAATTTAGGCGAAACAGCGATTGTGGCGCGAAAAGCGATCAAGTTTGGTGGATTTGCCCTAGTGTTTTTGTTGGTGGGGAGGATAGTCCTCACCGCTTCGGTTGCGTATTGGAAAAAACTGCACCCTGCCCCACCTCCACCACCAGACGTACTCTTTGGCAAACTCCCCAAAATTGTATTCCCGCAGGCCCAGACTACGAGCTATACATATTCGCTAGAAACACCTACTGGAGGACTGCCCACTAGACTACCCAATCAGTTTAAAGTCTTTTTCATGCCGATTAAAAAAGCGAATTTGTTGGCTTATGACGCGGCGGCGGCGGTTGCGACACGACTAGATTTTATCCAAGAGTCAAAAAAATTGTCTGAGACTGAGTACCGCTGGGACTCGACCGATCCAATTGCGGCTTCGCTGACAATTAATATTATTACTGGAGCTTTTACCCTGGATAAACGCTGGCAAGATGACCCCAGCTATACAACCCCGACAATCTACTACTCAGATGATCAAGCCAAGGAGAGAATGTTGAACCTGCTCTCTAGGGTAGAGCTATTGCCAGACGATATCAAAGATGGCAAGCCAACAGTGCAGTATCTCAAGGCGGATAAAGACCAGCTCGTTTCGGCAGTATCGCTGTCTCAGGCGCATTTTGTCCAAGTAAATCTGTATAGAGCACCGGTTGATGGAGTTGAAGTAGTAAATCCTAGCTCAAAACAAGGTCTCATTACGGGTGTCCTGGCGCTCCAGAGGGAAGATGCTAGGCAGTTTGTCAATTTGCAGTACAACTATTTCCCGGTCGATCTGACCAGATCGGCGGTTTACCCATTGATCGGAGTAGCCGAGGCATGGCAGAGATTACAAAAAGGCGGTGGATTTGTCGCTGGGGTAAAACCAAATACTACAAATGTCGTAATCCGAGATATTACCCTGCAGTATTATGACGCCGATACTCCCCAACAATTTATGCAACCAGTATATGTCTTTGTTGGTGATCCTGATTTTGTTGCCTATGTACCGGCAGTTGCTGATGCGTGGCTAGAGTAAACAGTATTATTATGGACGCAAGCGTTTGACATCCCGTGGCAAGAATGTGGCCTCTTTGACACTAGCTAATCCCAAGATTTGTGCCACGATGCGACCTGGTCCAATGCCAACTCCACCGTGTGGAGGACAACCAAATTTGAAGAACTGCAAGTAATCCGATAATGATTCTTCTGTTAAACCTTTTTCTGCCGCTTGCTTGACTAGCATATCGTAGCGATGTTCACGCTGGGCACCGGTTGTAATCTCGACTCCTTTGTAGAGTAAATCAAAGCCCTTAGTTAAACCAGTAGCCTCATCACGCATGTGGTAAAAAGCGCGGTTATCTTTGGGATAATCGGTAATAAAGACAAACTCACTACCGGTTTCTTCTTTGACTATTTTGCAGATACCACGCTCTTCGTCGGGCGAGAGATCACCAGCTTTTTCACTGCTTATACCGGCTTGCTTGAGTTTGTTTTTTGCTTCAGCAAAAGGAATGCGGGCGAAGGGAACTTTAATTTCTTCTTCAATTAAACCAGCCTCTTTTAACTTGGCAAAGCCCGACTTGAGCATCGCCTCTTCGGTATCCATTATGTCGTGATGGGAATGAATGTAGGCAATCTCAAAGTCCCAGCCAGTAAACTCGGTCATGTGGCGGGTAGTAAAGCTGAGCTCGGCGCGAAAAACAGGTCCTACCATAAAGATTTTTTCAAACCCACTAGCAATGGCCATTTGCTTGTAAAACTGTGGCGATTGAGCAAGATAAGCTTTTCCTTCAAAATACTTAACCTCAAATACTTCTGCCCCGCTTTCACTGGCCGCGCTCATTAAAGCTGGAGAATAGATTTGGGTAAAGTTGTTTTTGGCAAAATACTCGCGCATTGCCTGCTCTAGTACAGTCCAGACACGGAAGATTTTGTGGGATTCGCTTTTGCGCAGATCGAGCCAGCGCCAGTCAAAGCGGTTGGTGACATCTACATCAGCCGCACCTTTTTCTAACGCGACAGGGATGGGGAGCTGGGCGTCGGAGATTGAGAGCACCGTAGCTTTCAAACCATCAATTTCAAATCCTTCTTGGACTTGTTTGGATTCTTTAACCAATCCTTCAATCTCCACAACAGATTCGAGTGAGAGATCTTTGATCACGGCGAAAACATCTGCGTTCCAGGTACCACTCACTACCTGGACTGAGCCCGTCTCGTCGCGTAGACGCAGGAAAGCGAT
>CAZBML010000011.1:6346-14680 GCA_964493295.1 uncultured Pseudomonadales bacterium
TGGTGGGAGTAAGCCCAGTCGATGAGTTTGGCTGAGTCGCCGAATCTATCGAGCGAACCCAAGACAACAACGACAATTTTGCGCCCATCTCTCTCTACATAACTCACGAGACACTCCCCTGCGGCGGTAGTCCAGCCAGTTTTGAGACCGATCATACCTGGCACAACGCCCAAGAGTTCGTTGGTGGTTTCGAGCTTGTGGGTGATGGTGCCAGAAGCATCTGTCACGGTCACAAATTTTGTACTTGCCATGTCGGCAATGATCGGATTGTCCATGGCAAAGGAGGCTAGGATCGCGAGATCGCGAGCTGTGGTTGTGTGACCGTATTGCTCAACCCCAGATGGGTTTTTGAAGGTTGTATGGTCTAGATGGAGTTCCCCTGCTTTGTCGTTCATAGCTTTGACAAAAGCGGTGTAGCCACAGGACCCCACTTCGCCGTTGGCTCCGCTTGGGGCACAGTAGTTTTCGGCTACGGCGAGGGCCGCATCGTTGCCCGAATGCACGATCAAACCGTAGAGAATGTTTTTGAGTGTGATGGTCTCGCCTTTTACGAGATCGATGGTTTGACCGATAGCTCGGTCTTCGTTTTTGACTGTAATCTGAGTGTCTAGGTCACTCCAGTGTTCCAGGGCGACGAGGGCAGTCATGACTTTGGTGATAGATGCAGGCAGGAGCAGAGTGTCGGGATTTTTGCTATACAAAATGGTTTTGCTTCCGACGTCTTGGATAACTACTGCTCTGGCGGTAGTGTAGGGAGCTTTGATGCCGTCGGATAATGGGTAGAGTAAAGGTGCGATCTCGCTGAGACTATAGGCACGGATCGGTCCAGGATGTAAAACTATTGTTTGGAGCTGGTTGTGACCAGGATAAAGGAACGCAAGGAGGTACAGGCTAGCGGCCAGGAGATAATGAGATGGCGGCAATCTCAGCAGAAACGAAATAAATGTTGAAAAAGATTTAAAGTTCCACATAGCTACCGATCAATTGGAGTGATTCTTTGTTTTGCCAAACATTAATATCGATCGTACAAATCATCGCTTTGATAAACTTTAAGGGATAGTCTTCTTTGGCGTTAAAAAGCATGAGTTCACGAGTGGTCCCGTTTTGCTCGACCGTTAGTTTGCGGTGCTTCCCTTCTGCCCCCAGTTTCCTATCCTCGAGGACTGTGAGATTTTCTAAGAGAAATTTGGGTTTTTGGTTTCTCATCCCAAATGGTTCGAGTGTATGGAGTAGCTTGGCGAGTGAGAGCGAGGTTGATGAAAGAGGGAGACTCAGGTCGGCCGAGTGTGATTTGAGCAGTAAAGTATCGGCGATCCTAGCATCGGCTAGTTGCTCGAGCTCTTCCTTCATGGGAGCCACCTGATCTTTAGCTAGACTAAAACCGGCGGCTTGATCGTGTCCACCTAGTCCGAGGAAAGGAGTTTTGAGGGAGCGCAGGAGGTCGGTGATATTGACACCACTGACTGATCTAGCGGATCCCTTGATTACGTCGCCATTGTCACTCATAACTACGGCTGGGCGGTGGAATAGTTCGGTCAATTTGCCAGCTACGAGCCCTATCACGCCTTCGTGATAGTCGCCTATTACAACAATGATTTTGTGAGAGATATCCTTGCCTACGACCATTTTGAGCGCGCGGTCGGTATATTCTTGGCGATCTTTGTTGTGTGATTCTATTTTTCCCGCTAAAACCTGCGAGATCTCTCTACTGCTACTGCAGAGCAGTCTCAAGGCATCGAGTGGGTTGTATATCCGACCAGAAGCATTGATGCGCGGTGCAATACCAAAGCTAATATCGTAGGTGGTGAGCGACTTTTCTGCCACACCCATGACGGTCTTCATGGCAATTAAACCTACCCGCTTGGTATGAGATAGTAGTTTGAGCCCATGGGCGGCAATTGACCGGTTGAGCCCAGTCAAAGGCATCATGTCGGCAACTACTCCGATCGTGACGAGGTCCAGTAGCTGCATACCTGGCTCCCCAAGGAGATACATGGCAAAGATCCAGGCAACGCCTGCACCGGAGGTATGGAGAGAGTGGATGATCGCAGTAGCAGGAGGCAAACCAACCTCTAGGGGGAGATGGTGATCGGTGACGATTACATCGATACCTGCATCCCTAAATGACTTGATCCCAGCGTGGGCGACTATCCCGGTATCTACTGTGATAACAAGTTTGGGTGAGAAATCTTTGTTTTGACCTGCCCCAAAGGCTGTACCAGTGATTACTTCACCTACTGCCCTGCCTCCTAGGCCATAGCCGTGTTTGTGGCGGTCTGGGATAAAAGGCAAGATACGTGAGATCGAGCTTTGCTGTTTGGCGTAGGCAGTGATGGTTTGCCACATGACGGCGCAACTAGTGACTCCGTCGGCGTCGTAATCGCCAAACACACAGATATCATGACCGAGAGAAACGTGGGTATCGAGTATTTTCTTGGCTTTTGAGAGGACTGTTTTGGTTATCCCAGATTCTTTGAGGAGATATTCTAGCGAGGGCGCAGGTGGGTGGAGAAATGCATCTTGTTCTTTGGCTGTTTTGTATCCCCTACTTTCCAATATGGCCTCAAAAATCTCTTGAGCGTTTGCTCCATCTTTCACTTTTGTTTTGATTTTGATATCAGTCATAGATTTTTACTCCGCTGAATCGACTCAACGGAATATTATTTTTCAAGAATAAATTTAGTAGCTAAGTTTAACATTTCTAGCCAGGCTACTTTCTCAATATCGCTCGTGGGTCTAAGCATAGGGTGACCATAGCCACGGATCTCGTGGAATTGAGGATGTAAAGCTGACTCTCTAAAAGAAATTTTCACTCCCTCGGGGATGACTTTGTCATCTAATCCGTAAATGATCAACGTGTGGTTTAAATACTTTTTCAAGTCTGTAAATGCTCCACTAGACTTCCAGTTCTCAGGTTTATTAATAATTTCTGTAAAGTCTGGACCAAAAGGCTGTAATTCTGCCTCTAATCCATACGCGGCCGCTGATTGGAGTATTAAGCCTTTGATCTTTAGATGCTTGGAGATCAATCTACAGGCTACGTGTCCACCCATGCTGGAACCCCAAATATATATTTGATTCTCGGATAATCCTGTTGTATTAATAAAATATTGCAAGGCTGATTCGGCATCTATTAATCGGTCGTTGAGAGTACTGTTTGTCAGATCTCCTTCACTATTTCCGCAACCCCTAAAGCTAAATGCCAGGCTAATTATCCCCTGATTGGCTAGGTATGCCTGTACTTCCCCATATCGCTCAGCATCAGCGTGACCGCCCCCATGAAAAAAAATGACTCCCTTTTCGACTGTGGGGTTGGGTGCTACCAAGACACCATCGAGTAATAGATTGTCGGATTTAACTTTTAAGTGCGTAGTATTCATGTGCTTGTATTCCGATCTATCGATACAACGGAATGAAACTAATTGAGTCTCGTTACATGATACACCCCTAGTAGGCGTGGTAGACTATATGCTATGAAATACAAGTTTGACCATGGGGTGGTAAAAATTGTCGAAACGATCGAGAAAGCAGGCTATGAGGCGTGGATAGTGGGTGGAGCCGTGCGAGACCTACTGCTTGATATCCCCTCTTCTGATTGGGACGTAACCACAAATGCGACGCCAGAGCAAATCCAGCCTTTATTTGCCGATAGTTTTTATGACAATGAGTACGGCACAGTCAAAGTAGCTGGTAAACACATAAGCGAACAGTTTGGGCTAGCAGACGGAGAGATAGATGACTCTATCCTCTACGACATCACAACTTATCGCTGTGAAGGCGAATACAGCGACAAGCGCAGACCCGACAGCGTAGAGTGGGGAAAAACGATTGAAGAAGACCTGAAACGGCGAGACTTTACGATCAATGCGATAGCCCTTCGACAAGCTCAGGGTAAACTCACAGAAATCGTAGATCCTTACGGTGGGCAAGAGGATCTGAAAAATAAATTGATCAAGGCAGTCGGGGACCCAACCGAGCGATTTGAGGAAGATGCTCTGCGGATCATGCGAGCGATCCGATTATCGTCCCAACTAGGATTTATGATCGAGGATCAAACCCTTTTGGCGCTCAAAGAAAAAGTAACCAACTTGAAAGAGATTTCGTGGGAGAGGATTGGCGCAGAAACAATGAAGCTCCTGGGCACTGAGCACGCGGCCGATGGGATCCAGCTAATGGTCAATACTGGGATTATTGAGATCGTGATGCCAGAGCTACTCTCGATGAAAGAGGTCAAGCAAGGTGGTCACCATATATATGACGTCTTCACACATAGTCTAGAAGCGCTGAGGGCCTGCCCCTCGCCTGATCCGGTCGTACGCCTAGCCACACTGGTCCATGATATAGACAAACCGGTGGTAGCCAAAGCTGGCGGTGAGCGGGGAGTGACGTTTTATAACCACGAAGTGTCTGGGGCACGGACAGCCAAGCGGATAGCCGAGCGGCTAAAGCTGTCCAAGAAAGATCAAGACAGGGTATTCACCCTAGTTCGCTGGCACATGTTTGTGTACGAATCCAAAATGACCGATGCTTCGATCCGCAGATTTATCCGCCGGGTGGGGAAGGAAAATATTCATGACATGATGGCGCTACGAATTGGTGATCGCGTAGGAGGTGGATCTAAAGCTACCAGCTGGCGACTGACAGAGCTACAGAAAAGGATTGGGGAGCAGTTGTATGAGCCACTGTCGCTCAAAGATATGAATATAAATGGGGCCGAGATTATGGAGATCCTCTCGATCCCCCCTTCACGAAAAGTCGGCGAAATACTCAATGCTTTGTTTGAAGAGATTTTGGATGATAGTAGTAAGAATACGAAAGAGTATTTACAGAAGCGGGTGAAAGAGCTGGCTTAGATTAGGAAGTAGACGCCTATAAAAGCGAGGACAGTGGAGACAATTTTTTTAGGTAAATTATCGGTTTCATGTAGAAATATTGCTGCCAGTAAAACGGTCAAAAATATTTCTGTTTTATAAAGCATTGTCATTTGTGAAGCAAGGGCTCCATGTTCGAGAGCGGCGTAATAAGTGACTGCTTGGATGCTGTAGAACACACAATATAAAAGCAATGATTTCATGGCTGGTTTACTAATAGTTTGCATTATCGATTTGATTGCTGATGGTTTTATAGTAATTAAAAATAATCCTGGCAGTAACGACATAATTGGTGTATATGAGACCGCATCGAATGAACGTAAGATATATACATCATTTGTGACTGCGAGCCCGTAAAATGTAGTCCCTAAAATAGAGAACAAAGTACCACGATTCAGTGACATCTTTTTCTTGAATGCTATCAAAAATACAGAAGCTAGAATAAACCCTACTCCAATAAGTTGGTTGCTATTTAATCTTTCACCGAGAAAAATATAGGCAGAAACCACTGTAACAATACTCCCAATGCTCGCCAAAATAGTAGATTCTGAGGCTTCGATCAACTTGATCGCGTGAAAGTATGATAAGGTGCCTAGACCATACAAAGTAGTGCTTACGGCAAAGTACCATAGTAAATTTAGTGGTGGGAGGTTAATCCCCTTCGAAACGGCAAAAAGACCCGTAAATAGTGTAATTAATAACTGAAAGATAATTGCTCCTGCAAAGGGATCGCTGTCATCTTCCTTCATTGCCACTCTCTGATATAGATTGCCTATCGAAATTGATACTATGCTGATTGCAAGGAGAATTTGCCATGACATAAGGTCATTATACCCCTCAAATGTTATAATTCTCCTGCCTTGGGTAGGTGGATGATCGGGCGAGGTCGCAAGACTGAGTCAGGAAAGTCCAGACAGCAGAGTGCAGGGTGGGTAGCGCAAGCTATCACGGGTAACCGCTAGTTTAGAGCAACAGTGACGAACCGATTTAGTTCGGGTGAAACGGGCAATCCTCCCCGCTGCAACCGACGAACTTGGCGACAAAGACAGTAGCACTCCTGAGCCATAAAGTTTGCGGGCATTAGAGAAATGATCGTCTTAAAAACAGAATCTGGCTTATGCCTACCCAAGGCAAAAAAATATCTAGATAATTTCTTGATATTTTGGTATCCCCTTTTGAGTAAAGTCTAGCAAGACCAATCCGCCCATGGGGATATAGCGGATCGAGGACTCGTAGTAGTCCTGATCGGTAATGGGAATCTTTTGGAGTAGCAATCCAGAAAGATAAATATAAATAGGATCTCCGTGAGAAACGAGTAGGTAAGTAGAGTTTTTGCTGGTGGATTTGAGCGAGTTCACAAAGTTGTTCATCCGCGCAAAAATATCATCAGGTGACTCCCCTCCACCCTCGATGTGTGCCGGGATGTCATAGGGATAGTTGGGAGAGAGGTCAGCCAAAGCTGTTTTGGTGAGTCCTTGCAGTGGTGTACCTGACTCGATCAACTCAGATTTTTGATTGGGGTAGAGCCTGAGGGTTTTGCCGATAATACTAGCTTCTTCGAGACAGCGCTCGATTGGACTAGTGTAGATGGCGCGGATTTTTTGATCTACTAGTTTATCTGCAATGAGCTGGGCTTGCTGTCTACCTAGTTCGCTCAAGGGAAACCCAGGTAAACGATAAGGGACTACTGCCTCAGGATTTTGGTACTCACCGTGGCGTGCAAGATAAATTTTCATTATTTAACCCGATGTGCGAGTTTGTCCCAGACAATCAGAATTGGAGCGGCAGTGAAAGTCGAGGAGTAGGTACCAGAAATTGTGCCGATAAGCAGGGCAAAAATAAACCATTTGGTGGTCTCACCACCGAGTAAATACATCGCAAGGAGCATGAATATGATGGTGAGTGAGTTGTTGATACTCCGCCCCATGGTCTCGACCACCGCGCGGTTGATGATGTCGTCATTTTCGAGGTAGCCATGCTTTTTCTTGAGTTCACGAATGCGATCGTAAACTACGATGGTATCGTGAACAGAAAAACTGAGGATGGTAAGGAGAGCTGTGACGAATAAAGTATCCACTTCTACCCCCCAATATCTACCAATCAAACTAAAGACACCGAGCAAGACCAAAGAATCGTGGAGCATAGCCAGGATAGCCGAGACGCCAAACTTGATATTTTTGAACCGGTAGGCAACGTACAGCAAAATCATTGATGCCGCGAGGATGATGGCTGTGAGAGTTTTTGAGATCAGCTCGCTACCCAAAGCCGGGCCCACAGTGTCATAGGATAATTCGACGATATTGCTAAACTTGGTTTTGTAGCTCTGGTAGGTATCCTTTGCGATTGGAGCGGTGCTGATCGTCCAGATATTGTTGTTGTGTGATAAAGTGCGGATCTCAATCGAGGATTCGAGAGCGTACTGACGAAGAGATTCCTCCTCTATTTCTCCCTGCCAGACAATGGTAGTGCCACCTGTAAAATCAATCGAGGGCTTGAGTCCATACTTGAGGAGAGAATAAGTTCCGGGAATGATGACGGTCAGAGAGATCAAGAAATAGAGCCACCAATATTTCATTGGCTGAAGAATGGTAAGGCTGGTTGTACTAGGTTTCTGATTGATGCTCATATTATTTGTTTTTCCTGACTAATGCTCTTAGTAAGTTGCGAGTGACAAAGATGCCCGTAAAGAGTGAGATACAGATCCCGAGGAACAAAGTGAGCGCAAAGCCACGTACCATCCCCGAGCTATTGAGGAATGTCCAGTCGAGCGGGTTGAATAGAATAAAAGTAGTGATCAAGGTAGCAATATTGGCATCCTTGATTGCGTCCCAGGCTTTGCCAAACCCAAGCTCCATACTACGCCCCCATTCATTACCTTTCCGGAGTTCTTCTTTCATGCGTTCAAATATCAAGATATTGCTATCGACTGCCATCCCAATCGAGAGGATAAACCCAGCAAGGCCAGGCAGATTAACCGTGATTGGAACCAGTTTGTAGACTGCGAGCGTCAAGAGAGCATAGATCACTAGTCCAATATCTGCGACCAGTCCGAGCCAGCCGTAATTGAGGATCATGAAGAGCGCAACTAAACCCAAACCAACTAGGCCTGCTGAGATACTTTTGCTGACACTCTCTGCTCCTAGTGTAGGGGCAATATTCTGCTGTTTAATAATCTCGATCGGGACAGGGAGCGCGCCGGCATTTAAGGCAATGACTTTGTTTTTGGCATCTTCTACCGTAAACTCGCCATTAATTACAGCATTGCCATCGAGAATAGCTTGCTGGACGATAGGGGCTGTGAGTTCCTGTCCGTCAAGCAAAATCCAGACTGGCCTGCCAATATTGCGGGAGGTGATCTCCCCAAACTTTTTGCCACCCTCTGGGGTGAATTGGAGGGAGATTTCGGGTTTGCCATTTTCGGGGTTGAAGGTAACGGCGGATTTTTTGAGGTCTTTGCCGGTCA
>CAZBML010000012.1:0-13983 GCA_964493295.1 uncultured Pseudomonadales bacterium
TTGGGATTGCATAGATCACAAAGGTTCCGAACTATCTTTCGGTCCACTGCAGACCACTTAAAGTTCGGAACCTCGGGGCGGGTCACCTGGGTAAAATAATCTCTTGGTCGGAGTTGAGAATCTGGGTTTTGGGTTTACCAGAACCGAGCGTGAAGGTATGTTTAATATCTTTGGTACCAGGCTGTTTTTGGATCAAGAGTTTGTAATCATTGCCCGTTACAGTTCCAGCGGGGACGGTGTATTCGACCTCGAGTTTTTTGACCGATTGGGGAGAGAGCGTAAAGAAACCGTCAAAGACGGTTTTGCCAAATTCTTCGGAGGTGATCATGTCGAGCTCATAGCCTTTGGCGCTCTTGAGTACTGAACCTTTGGGGACGTAAATCCTCTGCCAGTCGCGCAAAATACCATTGAGACAAAGGAGTCCGGCTTCGAGGTTGCAGTTGTCTCCTTTGCGCGGGTTTTTGTAGGTTAATACGAGCTTCTTGGTGAGGGAGCCATCCTGGCCGATACTCACTGTTTGCTCGACTTCTTGGGTCACAAACATATTGGATTTGGCGCCGGCAAAGTTGGTGTCATTGATGTGGAGATAATCACCAACATAGTCGTTGATGCGCCCAGCGGCACCCAATACTTCGACTGCGTTCTGTTTACTCTCGTCTTTGAAGTACATGAGTAAGTGTTTTTCTTTGATGCTAGCCACAAAAATATTGAAGAACTCGGCCCATTTGGCTTTGGGACTACCCATCATGTTGGCGAGCATGGAGTTCATGAGTGGACCAAGGATGCTTTTGCGACCTTCGCGGATCTCGTAGGTGGGCTTGGTAATGATATTCTCGAGCTCGTAGATGACCTGGGGACAGTCACAGCGAGGATCATTCTCGGCGGAGAACTTGCCCCCAAATCCAGGCACGCCGATAGGTCCGAGTACTTTGAGGATGCGAACCGGCACTTCGGTATCGATGGCAATGAGCGCGTCATATTCTGGTCTAGCACTGGAGTCTTGCATATGAGTCGTAAAGGTGTCCATAGATTCTTTGAAGTCAGGGGAGAGATTCATGTCGCGCAAGTTCCAGTTGTAGACGAGGGGGAGGTATTTTTTGATGGGGTCGGGAGCGGGGATCTTTTTCTTGAATCCAGCGTCGAGAGTGTAGATGTCCTCAGATACACCCGGAGTAATTTTGCCTTTCAAGATACTCATGGTGGCATAGGCTGTGAGGAAGCCACCGGTTGGGCGGAGTTCGGCGTCGTTTTGGAACATGATCAAGTATTTCTTGGGTTCGGGGTTGCCAAGCAGGTCAGGCAAGAGTTTGATGATCGGCTGGAACTGACCAATCGACTCGGCGGTGCCTGCGACTGTATTTTTGAGCGTCACGATCCGCTCGCGCACAGGTTTGCCCCCAATAGACACAGGGTAGCGATTCTCGTTGATAGCCTGAAATTCGGTATTGATCTCCTGGAGTTTGCCACTGATTTGGTCCATTTGAGGAGAAAGTTTTTCGACGGTTTCGGCGACAAAAATGATGCGGTCTTCGGCGGTTGCGAGCTGGAGATCGCCGCCACTCGTACCACTAAAACCCATGATGTCGGCATAGGGTCTGATGGCAGTCAAAATGAGATCGCCGACTTCGGTACCCTTTTCTCCGGCGTTCAAGATATGGTCAAAATCTTTGAGATAACTGCCAAGGAGAGGGACTGCGCGAAGAGGACCGACCCCGTTGTAGCTAGACTTGGCTGAGCTGATCGATGATTTGAGATTGGCCAACTCGGACTCGGCTAAGGCCAGGTCGCGACTTTCAAAGGCGGCCATCATGGCGGAGGCGTGAGATTGGGTGGAATCGAGGTGGACGTAGGTAGCTTTGGCAACAATGGCGAGCCAAACAGAAACAGAAGCAAGGAGTAAGAAGAGAGATACTAGGATGATGAACCAGGGGCGTTTAAAGATTGATTTTTTGGGTTTTGGGATGGTTGCGTGAGCTTCTATTTGCATATCGTCTTGTCCATCAGTGAGCGTTTGCTCAGGTTTAAATCCTTCACCAACGCTTTCGACAGGTATGTCGTTTACCACTTGGAGATCATCGCCTTTGGGGTTTTCCATAGAATCACTATATCATTCCATAGGCTCATGTGTCGAACATACTCTGCGTCTAGCCCTACTCGCTTGTCAAACGTAACTTCGTTCCTGCCTGAGACTTGCCACAATCCAGTGATCCCCGGCTTGGTACTAAGCACAACTGGCATCAAGGATTTGGTTGTGGGATATTTTTTGACTTGTTCGATTAGTTCTGTGTGGAGATAGGCGCGTGGCCCTACCATTGACATCTCTCCAGTCAAGACGTTGAAGAGCTGGGGGAATTCGTCGATCGTGAGCGCGCGCAGGATACGACCGAGGGGAGTAATGCGAGGATCGTCTTTGGCCTCGAGTTTCCAGTCCATTTTTTTGAATTTTTTGAGGAGATTTTTATCTTTTTGGTGCAAAATATAGTCGGCATCCACTACCATCGAGCGGAATTTGTACATCGAAAAATCTTTGCCGTTTTTACCGACCCGTTTATGCCGATAAATGATTGGTCCCTGAGAAGTTAGAACAATCAATAAAGGCACGATCAACCAGATAGGTAAAAAAATGATGGCAAGCGTGAGTGAAACGATGATATCTAGCAAGCGCTTGGTGGTAGGTAGATATGACATAACTACTCTTGTGCTTCGATCTGTCCGTATAGATCTTTGACTTTGGGTGCTTGCTCTAGGGGAGCAACTAGCATGTCGCTGTCGGTTTGGACCACAATCATGCCATCCAACCCAATGAGCCCCATAATCCCATCTTTTTTGGAAATGATCAAGGAGTTTTTGACGTCTACCAAGTTGGCGCGTCCCAGAATAACATTGCCATTCTGGTCTTTGTCGAGACCATGATAGAGCAGTTCCCAGGTACCAACATCTACCCAGCCAAATTCTGCTGGCATCTCCCACTGAGTACTAGATGGGAGTTTTTCGTAGAGACCATAATCGACGGAGAGTTTCTCGAACTTGGGATATTCTTGTTCTAAAACTGCTTTAAAATCTGGCTGGTCTAGGGAGGAGACGATGCGAGTGATGATCTCAAAAGTTGAGGGAGCATATTGCTGATAATAACTCAACAACAGCGAGGTTTTGGTCGCCATATATCCCGTGTGAATCAAGTATTTGCCGGAGCGGAAAAACTCCTCGGCTTTGGCTAAATTGGGTTTTTCTACTTGGCGGATAAACTCGTAGACATCGGAGCCCTCGACAGAGTTGATTTTCTCCCCGATCTCGATCCAGCCATTGTGAACGGTAGGATAGGTCGCAACTGAGTCGACGAGAACCATGCGATCGTTTTGACTGGCGAGACGAGCCGCTTTTTGCAGTGCAGATAGAAAAACATCGACTTTTTTGACGAGGTGATCTGCTCCCCACAGGAGGATCATGGTAGAGTCGGGGTGCCTGGCGTTGATAATAGCGGTAGCTAAACCAAGAGCCCCGAGATTGTCGCGCATTGCTGGTTCAAAAATAAAGTTTTCGGGTGGGATTTCGTTCGCCTGGGATTTGATTTGTTCTTCAAACAAACCTGAAGTGGCAATATAGATATCTTCGGGAGCAAAAGCTTTGAGCACTCGATCGACTGTTTCCCTGAACATGGAGGTATCACCCAAGATACTCTCAAATTGCTTGGGATGAGCCATATTGGAGATAGGCCACATCCTGGTCCCTTTGCCACCGCACATGATGAGGACTTTTACTTGGTTGTTTGACATATTTGTTTGATCCTCCCTTGCATATGTTTAATCCATTGTGATCGGTCAAAACGTTTTGCGTTTTGCCGACAATCGTCAGGCACGTAGGATATTGTATCAAACTCCAACATCGCTGTGGCAAAGGAATCGACCGAGTTATCGGGTAAGAGGAGGCCGGTTTTACCTGGTATGACAATGTCGCATGCGCCGCCGTGCCCATAGGCAATAACTGGTTTACCGGCGGCCTGAGCCTCGCACATAGAGATCCCAAAATCCTCTTCGTTCGCCTGCAAGTACGCCAGACAGTTGTGATAATAGCTGGGTAGGACTTGATCTGAGACGTGACCTAAAAGCGTGACAGTTTTGCCTGCCAGGCGGGAGAGGGATTTAAACTCGCTCCCCTCGCCGATAATCACGAGATTTTTGCCAGCTAGATTGGCGGCACGGACAAGAACATCGATTTTTTTGTAAGGTACTAGGCGGGAGACCACGAGAAAGTAGTCAGTTATTCGGTT
This sequence comes from uncultured Pseudomonadales bacterium, assembly GCA_964493295.1. GTDB lineage: Bacteria > Patescibacteriota > Microgenomatia > UBA1400 > UBA12108 > CAJAUT01. The sequence goes on from CAZBML010000012.1 coordinate 4,268, forward strand.
ATTCGGTGACTCAGTAGATCGGTGTGTCGGTTTGCCGGTGAGGCTAAACTTTTTAGTGTTGACGGGAGGGAAAATGATGTCTGATTCGCGATTGTAGATATTTTTTATACGTTTTTTCACTTGAGTACTAATTGCAATCATTATGTCTGGACGAGTGGAGGCGGTGAGGTCCCATTTGCGGAGGTAGTGGGCGATAGCACGGTAGAGTGGATTGGAGAGATACTCAGTCGCATGAGAATAAAGGTATCTAGTAGGAGTCAAACAATAATGGAGATGGGGAGTCGAAGGGAGAGTCAGGACGCCCTTTGCCTCGGCACTACCCACAGATATAACTAAATCGTATTCACGTAAATCAAACGACTCAAAAACAAAGGGCATGAGGTATGGGATCCATTCATGGTGAGTACGAAGCCACGGGATTTTGTTGAGCCATGAGGCATATACTTTCCAGTCAGCCGAGAATGGAGCGCGAGTGGGCTCCCAGACACTGGTGTACCAAGTAGCTGTAGGGTAGAGGTCATGGAGAGCAATCAAGACCTGCTCGGCTCCGCCGATTTTGTTTAAGCGGTCATAAACGATGGCTGTACGCATGGATTACCTCCGCTATTGAGCCAGCAGTATCGTCCCATGTGCGAGAGTACGTGAAATTGGAGTTGGGAGTGAGGAACTTGGAATTAGAAATTATATCAACGAGTTGAGAGACAGAGTGTGGATCAAAGTAGGTGACTTGATCGCCGTAAACCTCCCGGTAGACTGGGATATTGCTCGCGATCACGGGAGTACCCACCATGAGGGCTTCAAGACCAACTAGGCCATACCCTTCCATGAGAGAGGGGGTAACCAACAGCGAGGCAGAGCGATAGACAGTGACCAAGTCTGCGTCTTTGAGCTGAGAGAAAACGTGGATCCGGGAGAGGTCGTAGGGAGCGAGCACGCGAGAGAGAAATGGCGATGATTGAGCGACGATGACTAAGTCATAGTCCTTGATATCTTTCATGGCTGTTAGGAGGACTGGGAGATTTTTGTGGGGATAAGCGTTACCCACAAATAAAATATATTTACTAGGTAGGTTGATTTTAGATGCGAGGAGAGAGGTTCTAGATTTTAGAGGGGAGCGAAAAATCTCATCTGGCGCTTCGGGGATGGGGTGGATACGTTCGGGCTTGGTGAATGGGAAGTTTGCGAGGATATCGTTTTTAACCGAGTTGGTGGGCACGATAATATCCTGCGCAGTAGACAAAGTGTGGCTAATAACGCGATTATAGCCGTAGCGTTTGAGTGCATACAGCCAAGGCGAGCGAGTGGTTGTATCACTACCTGTCGAGTGGGTTTTGATCAGGTCATGGACGGTCACGATGGTCGGGAGGCGGGAGAGAATCGGGGTGTTGAAGTGGAGGGTGTAGAGGAGATCTGAGGAGAGAGAAGAGAGGAGAACGGGTAGTCGAATTTGTTCTGCGAGCGAATAGTGGGGAATCTCACAATGGATTTTTTCTATGTTTTTGCCAGAGGGACAGTTGTCGTACTCCGCATCACGTAGCAGGATCTGCAAGGTGTGACCTGGAAGATGTTTGGGGAGATATTTAAGGACATTGGTCGTGTAGCGGCCGAGGCCGGTGTGACCACTACCATAAAAACGAGCGTCGATTGCAATCTTCATGGAGTCATTATAGCCGAAATAACTATTTGAGCAGTAGGCGGCGGAGTTTGAGTAATTTGATGCCAAGATAAACCAGCCAGTTGATAAAGAAAGGATATTGGTTGGCATAGTGCTTGGAGTAGAATAGCTCCATCGCTTGGATTGACCAGAGCTTGACTTGCCTGGTGGTGAGGTCTCCCGCTGTACTGACTCCCCTACTCTGCTTGGACATGCCAGTAGTGACACCTTTGTAGTGGAGCACCGTGACTTTGGGATAGTACCAGTTGCGGTAACCAGCTTGCTTGAGGCGATAGCAAAAATCCAGATCTTCGCCGTAGAGCGGGTAGTCTTCGTCCCACCAACCCACTTGTTCCCCAACCTCTTTGCGCAGGAGCATAAACATCCCGCCGATCGCATCAATTTCGTGTTCTTTGGTATATCCCAAGTATTTTTTGGTATAGAACCGTGATGTCAGACCAGTAAAGTGAGTGAAGCTGGCCCAGGGAGTGGGAAATCCGCGGTGACTGGTCTCGTCAATTTTGCCGGTCAATGCGAGATTGACCCGGGCGGTCAAGGCACCGATTGATGGGTCACTCCACAACTTGTCAAAGCACTGCTTGAGGTCATGGTTGGTCTGGAAATTGAGATCGGGATTGAGGAATAGAATTGTGTCGGCCGTAGCGCGAGAAACACCCAGGTTGTTGGCCGTGGAGAAGCCGAGTGCGGTATCGCGAGCAATCCAGATGACGGATTTAAACTCTTGGGCGACCATCTCCCCGGTGCCATCGGTTGATGCATTGTCTACTACGATAATCTCGGTGTTGACGTCCTGCTGAGACTCGACCGATTTGAGGGTTTCACGCAAAAAATCTTTGGCGTTGTGGGTGACGATGATAATAGAGATTGATGGCTTAGTTTTCATTTTCAAAATTTAGAGTTGCCAATTAATGTTTGAATTCTTTATAGACTTTGTCGAGCTCTTTGGCGATGTTGTCCCAGCTGTAGCCACGACGGACTATCTTTTGGCCGGCTGTACCTAGGCGTTGTTGGAGTTTGCGGTCTCTCAGGAGCCTGACAGTCGCATGAGCCAAGTCAGTAGGAGTATCGGCAATCAAGACATCGGATCCATTTTGGAGATCCAACCCTTCAGCGGCCAAAGTAGTTGCAACGACAGGCGTGCCGGTAATCATCGCTTCTAGTACTTTGTATCTGGTCCCTTTGCCGCTGCGAATCGGGGCCAAGAGGACATGGGCCGTCGCAAATGCATTGCGGATGTCATCGATCCCACCCATGACTTCGATAGAGGGTTCTTTGGCATAGGCTTTGATTTTGTCCGTCGGAGAAAACCCGACAATTTTGAGTTTGGCTTTGGGTAGTTGCTTGATGATTTGGGGCCAGATTTGCTTGACGATTTCGTCTACCGCCTCGATGTTGGGGAGCCATTTGAAGGTACCGACAAATAATACAGTGGGGTCACTGGGCAAATGTTTTTTGACGGCTGAGAAAAAATCGAGATCGACACCGTTGGCCACGACACTCGTGTTGGTTTTTTTGCCTAACTCGCGCTCGATAAAGGCTTTGTCCTCGCTAGACATGGTGATGAGCTTGTCCGCAACTCCCCAAAAATAGCGTTCCCAGTACTTGATCTTGGCGACATCGATACTCAGGAGAGGCCTGAGGAGAGGATTGACTTTTTTGGTGTAGTCTTGGTAGCCCAAGTACTCGATCGTTTGCTCGGCCAAAATGATTGGAGTTTTGGTTTTGGGGATGTTTGGCACCATGTAAAATGTCTCAGCGTGGATCAAGTCATAGTGACTGCTGTGGAGCTCCGCCTGGACTGCACTGCGCATCCCAAGGGGGAGATTGCGGGTTACGACAAAGGGGTACGGGGAGAAGCCAGCCAGGAGAATGTTGCGTAGGACAAAGGCCTGCTTGGTGCGTTTAAACAAAACGATTTTTTTGCAGTAGTTTTTGAGTTCTGAGAGATGCTGACGCTCGTCTTCGTCTTTGATGAGAGAGAACAAAGTAATGTCGTGCTGTTTGGAGAGATGTTTGAGCAGGTTGTAAGTGCGGATTTGCCCTCCTGAGACGAGGGGGTATGGCAAGTAGGGAGTGAGCATGAGGACTTTCATATATTCGTAAATCCGTTAATCCGTTTTACCCGTTTTCCCGTTTGGAATAAGATGGATAATAGAGAATTGTTCGGTTTCGTAGATGAGGGTGTATTGTTTTTTGAGCCGGGAATATTCGTCTTCTTTGCTGGTGGTGACGTAGTAGGTAGCCCCGTCTGCCATACGTAGCTCGGCATCACCTCCAACTGGCCAACCATGGCGATTGGTCTGATACAAAAAGGCTGGATCTCCCTGGTATGGTGCGATGACTAGAGCAGATGGTGGGGCGATTTCGTCGAGTTTTTTGCCGGCCTCGACAATTGCGGGATTGTTGATGTTGAAGAAGCCACGAACCTCGTACCAACCAAAGGCTAGAGAAAGGAGTACCAAAGCGCCGACTAAAGAAATATTGATAAGTTTGTGAAAAGTGGTTTTGCCTAGATCGATCAAGTACTTGGCGCCGATCATCGCAATTACAACACCAGGAGCGACGATCGGGAGTTGATAATAGTCGTGGTTGACATTACCTTTGGCAAAGACTGTCATATACAGCAAAACCGCGAGCGTCCAGACGAAAAATAAGGAAGTATTTTTTTTGAGATGAGCAGTGAAAAACCCGGTGATAAACAGCGCAAAACCGCCGGTCGCAAAAATCAAACGGTTGAGCCGATCAAAAATGAGCCAACGGAAAAAGGCTCCTTTGAAGCGAATATTGTCGCCGTTTAAGAGCCAAGCAGAAGCAAAGGAGCCTTCGGGATGGAGATAAAAATGATAGCGCCAGAGAATGAGGGGAAGTAAAGAACCAAGACTGACCAAGTAAACAAGCGGGCGACGCAAAGCCTTGAGCCCCCAGTTGGCAAAAACCCAATACACCATGGGGAGAGCGATAAAGATGGCATAAGGCTTGACGAGCATAGCAAGGGCAAAACTAACCATAAGAGCGAGGGCTGGGGCTGTTTTGTCGGTTTTGACCCAAACCACACACCAATAAACTGAGATAATCGAGAGTGAGACAAAGCTCGGGTCTGGCATAAAGACGCGGCCGTAGAATACGTTGTAGGGAAGGACAAGATAGTAGAAAAGCGATGATAGAGCAAGGGGTATGCCGAGCAAGAGGCGCACAGTCCCATAAAGGGCGAGGGCACCGAGGGTAGCCATAAAAATACTGACCATCCGCCCGATCGATTCATCTATCCCAAACTGACGATAAAGTACCGCCACCACGGCGTTGTAGAGCGGAAATTCGTTGATGAAATAACGGTTGGGGTTGGGTAAGCCGGCATCGTTTAAAGCCAAAAAACTGTCGGATTGTGGATAGAGAAGATTAAAACCGTCCTTGACGAAATTGCGTGCTACCGCGGCAGTATCTGCCTGACGCCAGGAATGCCAGTCAGCGAGGGGTGCGTGGAGCTGATAACTACGCAAATAGACGCCAAGCGCTAGGAGTGAGACGACCAACAAAAACTCAAGCTTTTTCCACATGATGATCCTCGATTTCGGTGGCTCTAATCCCCAAGGCAGTGATGATCCAGAGTGTATAGGCGACTTTGCTCGACTCAAAAACGTCGATATAGGTAGCATTGACGAGGAGTCCGATGATAGCTCCAGTCAGACCAAGATAGACAACTTGGTACAAGGGAGATGAGGTGTGTTTGAGATGAGGATAGACCGTGATCAAGACTAGCACAAGAATGGCCAGGAAAGAGAGTGTGCCCAAAAGACCAGTTTCTCCTAACATGCGCAGATAATCATTGTCAGTTGATTCTGCTTGGGTAAATTCGTCGTTGTAGGTTTTGGTGAGCGTCGAGAAACCAGATCCAAGGAGCGGATTGCGTTTGAATCCTTCGAGTGCCCTAGGCCAAAGGGCATCCAGTCGGATCGCAACTGAGAGACCATACTTGAGGGCATTTTCGCTGTAGCCACCCCCTGTTGTTTTGGTCACTGTTCCACTCGAGGTAGAGATAGTGACACGGTTATCGTCTTCTTCTTTGGTGACATCTGGTGGGAGAGGTTTGACGGTAGAGGGCGGAATATCTGAGGAGACAGCAACCTGCGCCAACTGATCCGTCGAGATCCCCTCTTTGGGTGGTTCATTTTTGGCTGGCTCGAGCAGAGATTTTTTCCAGGATTCTAGTTTGTAGCCGAGATTTTTGACAGCGAACATTTTTTCTTCGATTTTGCCCGTTTCCATCCAGGGGACGAATTTTTGGATAGCTTGGGGTGATTGAACCATTTGGTAAAAACGCTCCGAGAGATCACCAAAGAAAATCATGATAATCATGGAGATTGTCATGGTGGTGAACCAGTGCTTGAAGCTAAATTTGAAGCCACGCAGTTTGGTGAGTACGACAGCAATGCTTGTGACACCCACCAGGTAGCCGATAAAGGAAGTCCTAGAAGCGGTTAAAATGAACGACCAGTAAGTAGCCAAGGCTACAACTACCAGGACAAGTTTGTGAACTTTGTTTTTGAGTAACCAAATAGAAGTGACGAGAAATGACAAAACCATCATAAGATAGGCACCATAATCGTAGTGACCCCCAAAAGTACTCATGACTCGTGAGGTGGGAGAGAGGTAGAGCCTGAGTCCTTTACTAAACTCGCGATTCATAGTCGAGAAGGCTGGCCAGTACAGATATTTTTGGCCAAAACCGTATAAGACCACCAAAATCAGGGTAGTAAAGGCGGTACCTACAAGTACCTTTAGATCAGAGCGGGTGCGTACTCCGCTATAGGCAATGAAGTACAGCGAAAAATACTCGAATCGGCGGAAAAGGTGGAGAGCAAGTTTGAGGAGGTGCTCTTGGAAAAGTGGCACAGTCTGCGTAAGGAAAATCGCACTGAGAGAAGAGAGTACAGCAATAAATAGATAAATATAAATGAGCCAAGCGACTTTGCTGTTGGGGAAGGTAATTTTCTTCCTAAGCAATTGGATGAACCAAACCAGACAAGAAAAGAGGATGAGAATATCCTCGAGACGCATGCGGACGATGTATCCGGGCAGGAGGTCGGCGAGAGGGATTTTGGGGTAGAGGGGGATCACCACAATCAAGACGCCAGTCAGGAGAGTGAGGATGTTGAGGTCTAACCAAGCCAATATTTTTTTCATGTGTTTTGAAAATACTTTTTATATTCTAACATCGCCTCGTGTTTGGCGGGAATAAAGGCAAAAACTATTAATCTCAATAATACTCCAGTATAGAGGAGGAGGCGCAGATAACCTAGCTGACCTGGATAGTGTATCGCATAGAGATATTCAATGCCTTTGAGCTCCTGGACTAGACGGGAGGCACCCGATTTTTTGGTACTGGCACTGCCAATATGGGTGATGCTGACACTAGATTCGTAAATACAGCTCCTGTTAGTTTTTTGTTTTAACCGGAGGAAAAGCTCGACTTCTTCACAGTACATGAATATTTTTGAGTCAAACCCGGAAACAGCCGCAAAATCGCTACGCCTGAGCAAAATGCAGGCCCCCATCAACCAATCTACTTGATGGTTACTTTGATAAAAACTGGGATCCACTAGGTGGTACGGACGAGGGAAAAAATACTTGAGGATGGGGAGGCGATCTAGCCCCCACATCCAGCCCATGACTCGTGAGAGGGTGGGAAAATATCCAGCAGATGGCTGGAAACTACCGTCTGGATAGAGATACTTGGGGCCGACAGCCACAACTCTAGGGTGTGACTCGAGATAGCTGATGAGCGTGGGTAAGACAGCGGGCGTGAGGAATGCGTCGGTGTTGAGGAAAAGGAGATACTTGCCCTGTGCGACATCCGCACCCTGATTGTTTGCTCCACCAAAACCATGATTAACCTTGTTTTTGATTACTTTGAGCCGAGGATAGGTAGAGGATAAGGCAGGCAAAGTCCCGTCGGTTGAGTGGTTGTCGACCACAATGATCTCGATTTGGTCTTTGGGTAGCGAGGAAGTTTGGATTTTAGCGATGCAGTCGAGGAGGAGAGATTGAGTGTTATAAGAAACAATGATGACAGAGACTATTGGCGACATAATTTTCCAATCATAAATTCTCGAATTCTCCAATAAATTATTGGAATAATTTAAATCTTCCAAGTAAATAATGTGGGTCTTTGAGACGGCGCTCACCAATAACCTTGGCTGGCACACCCGCGACGATAGCAAATGGTGCGACGTCTTTAGTCACGACTGCGCCCGCCGCAACGATTGCGCCGTCACCAATTGTGACACCTGACAAGACTATGGCTCTAGGACCAATAAAGACATAATCTCCGATTTTGACTGGCGCAAGAGTGGGTGAGAAAGCTGGGGAATTAATATCGTGCTCTGAGCTGTAGATCATGACTTCGGAGGCAATGTCTGTGTGATTGCCGATCCGGACTAGGTCGCGGCCATCGATAAAGCAAGCATAACCGACGATAGTCCCCTCACCTATTTGGATATGTCTTGGATCAAATACTCTGACCCCAGTGTGGAGGGTCGAGTGGCGGCCGATTTTGAGACCAAAAAGACGCCAGAGAAAGTTACGAATTGTATGGGAAGGTAAGTAGGTAAATAGATGTGAGCACATGAGGCCAAAATCTAGGAAATAACTGTCTAAGCGGGGGATAAACTTGTAAAAAAAAGCTTCACTCCAGGTATATGACTGACCATGCTTGTCTTTGAGTGGGAATCTCATAGATCAATTGTACCCCAACTCAGCCAATTAACGGTAATTGTTGCGGATCATGCAAGTACTTGAGGTACATAGCTAGATCCTCACCGTGATCAAAGGCGATTTGATCGGCTGGTGGCAGAGCGTCGAGTGGGAACCACTTGAGTTGGGCAACTTCGTTGTCTGGTTTGCCCACCTGCTTCACGGCATGGGCGATAAAGATCATGTCCACATTCTGACGGTCTTCTTTGGCGCGATTGGGGTTGTCGTTGATCCGAAATAGTTGGAGATTGTCTATTTCCCAGCCACTTTCTTCCATAACTTCTCGTTTGATTGCCTGAGAGAGATTTTCCCCAAATCCAAAGAAACCACCAAGTAAAGCCCATTTGCCTGCTTCTAGCATAGTGACACCTTTGACACTCGCACGCAAACCCATGAGCACTTGGTTGTCTTTAACGACAATGGCATTGACTGTGACGTGACGCAAACCTGGACTGGCTGTATTGCTGTTTTCGAAGGTGCAGGTAATCATGTGAGCTCCTTGGTATTTTTACTTGGCAAATAATTGCTTCTTGTGGATATTTTATGACCAGTTTGATGTTCGAGTTTTTCCCGTGCTTCACCAGCTATACGACCACCTCTTTTAGAAACTGATTTGTTTGATATAAAACCATGCGGATTTTCGGCTTTGGTAATTTCGGTGGTTGCCGCCTCACCTAACTGAGAGAATAAAGATTCTAAAACATTCATGTGATCACGAAGATTCTCCCGCTTTAAACCTTTAAGTTTTTTGTATTCACTGGGAATCATTCCGAAAGTTGCTTTGCTAATTTCTGCTGTCAAAATTTCGTATTCTCGCCCTGCTTTAACCCCGTGTTTGTTCCATTCGTCTGTTAACTGCTCCCGGATTTCGATGCCACGCATGCGCTGTTCGATCCAGTCATCTGGATAACCTTTGGCTCTGTATATTGCTCTAGCTCTTTTTTGAGCTAGTTCTGGATCTTCTATTTCTTGCACTCTTTCATAACCAACTTTGGCTAGCCAACGCTTGAATGGTTCTGCCTTGGGAGATGGGATTGCCTCGATTATTCTAAAAATTGTCTCTGTATTTGCACAATCTGTTTCGTATGATTTGCCGTCAGATGAGACTAATCTCAGTTGTACGATTTTTTCGTACAACTCACTAAATCCTTCTTTTGTTATCTTAATTTTCAAATCACTCCAGTATCTGCGAGGTATAGTACTATCAGTTAGAGCAAATACGATATCGACAACCGAAAACCACCATTCGTTTTTGTAGATAATTTTCCGGATGGATTTGTTTTTAAAAATC
>CAZBML010000013.1:0-13898 GCA_964493295.1 uncultured Pseudomonadales bacterium
AGGTTCGATCCCTATACCGCCCACTCATGTCAGAACAAAACTTATCAGAACTACGCCACTCTACCGCCCATCTATTGGCCGCCGCCATTATGGAGCTTTATCCAGAGGCCAAGCGTACCATCGGCCCCTCTATCGAGAATGGGTTTTACTACGATTTTGACAACCTCAAAGTTTCCGAAGCCGATTTTCCCAAACTCGAAAAAGTCATGCATAAGCTCGCCACTACCTGGAAAGAGTTTGTCAAAAACGAGCTTTCAGTCGAGGCAGTCAAGGCAGAATTTCAAGATAACGAATATAAAATCGAGCTCATTAATGAGCATTCCCAGGCTGGGGAAGTCCTCACCGTCTACCAGTCTGGCGCCTTCCGCGATCTCTGTCGTGGTGGCCATGTAGAACATCCCAACCAGGATCTCAAATTCTTCAAACTCCTCTCAGTTGCGGGGGCTTATTGGCGTGGTAGCGAAAAAAACAAAATGCTCACACGTATTTACGGCACCGCCTTTTATACTCAAGCAGAGCTAGACGCCTACATTCTCCAGCAGGCAGAAGCCAAAAAACGCGATCATCGCAAACTAGGCAAAGAGCTCGAGCTCTTCCTTCTCAGCCCCTCAGTCGGTGCCGGCTTCCCTTTGTATATGCCCAAAGGCTGGCTTCTCCGCCACGCCCTCGAAGATTGGATCATCTCCGAAAAACAAAAAAGGGGATATAACTTCGTCTGGACTCCTCATGTGGGCAAAAGCGACCTCTACAAGCAATCTGGTCACTGGCAAAAATACGATGCCATGATGTCTCCCATGAAGATTGATGACGAGGAATATGTCGTCAAACCCATGAACTGTCCCCATCATTTCCAGATTTTCAACGAAACGCCTCATTCCTACCGTGACCTACCTCTCCGCCTAGCCGAGAATGCGACCGTCTATCGCTACGAACAAGCCGGGGAGGTCAATGGACTCCTGCGCGTCCGCTCTCTCACTCAAGATGATACCCACACTTTCGTCAGACATTCTCAGATTGGCGAGGAAATCGACAAAATCATCGAACTAGTCAAGCATACCTACAAAACCTTTGGCTTCACAGAGTACAAAGCACGTATTTCTGTACGAGACCCCAAGAATCCAGACAAATATCTCGGCAAACCATCCGTTTGGGAAGATGCCGAATCAGCGCTCGAACAAGCCGTCAAACGCCACAACTTCCCATATTTTGTGGGAGAGGGCGAAGCCGCTTTTTATGGTCCCAAAATTGACGTCATGGTCAAAGACGCACTAGGTAGAGAATGGCAACTCACGACCGTCCAGCTCGACTTCAACCAGCCAGAGAACTTCGACATGACATATACCAATGAAAAAGGTGAAAAGGAACGACCAGCCGTCCTCCATATCGCTATCCTTGGCTCGATAGATCGCTTCCTCGGGATCTTGATCGAGCAATACGCTGGCGCGTTTCCCCTCTGGTTAGCTCCCATCCAAGTCGCCATGTTACCCATCTCCGAGCATGAGTTAGCATACGTCAAAACACTTGCGACCTCGCTCAAAAATGAAGGGGTCAGGATAGAAATCGACGAATCATCGAGCACCTTGGGCAAAAAAATGGTCAGAGCCAGGGAGCTAAAAGTGCCATATCTAGCCATTATTGGTAAACAGGAGGCGGAAAACAAAACCCTCACTCTCAAAAACCGTGAAGGTGTCCAAATCACCCTCAATCTCGAGGAAACAATTGCCAAATTGAAACAGGAAATCATCAGCAAGATCTAATGTTTGCTATAATACCAGTCATATTACTACTAAAATCTAGAATCTATCATCTAGAATCTCAAAACCGGAGGTTTTGTTGAAGTTCACTGCCATTAATCAGTTCATTAAAGCTACCGAGCTTAGAGTAGTCGACGAGTCAGGCAAACAAATTGGCGTCATGACCAAATCCGAGGCTCTCAATATTGCTGGCGAACGAGGTCTTGATCTAGTCGAGATCGCCCCCATGGCCAAGCCCCCGGTAGCCAAGGTCATCGATTTCAAAAAATATAAATATCTCGAAGCCAAAAAGGAGCGAGAGGGCAAGTCTGCCAGTGGCAAAGTCGAGATCAAGGAGATTCGTTTTTCACCTTTTATTGGCCAGGGGGATATGGATACTCGTCTAGAGAGGATTAAAGATATCTTAGATGGTGGCGACAGAGTCAAGATTGTGGTAAAATTCACCGGTCGCCAAATTACCAAGGTCGAGTTTGGACATGATTTGATTAAAAAAATTCTGTCTCAACTTGAAGGAATAGCCTCTGCCGATGGAACTGCCAAGCTCCAGGGCAAACAACTATTTCTCATCATCAACCCGGCCAAGAAAAAATAAATACTATGAAAACAACCAAACGCAGAAGCAAACGCTCACTCACTAGACGTGTCAAAGTCACCGCAACCGGCAAAGTTATCCGCCGCACCCAAAACATGCGCCACCGCCGTGCCCACAAAGGCAAAGCTCAGGTCAGACGCATGAAAGCAGTCAAGTTTTTGACTGGTGGCACCGCTCGCCGTATTAAAAAGATACTAGGAATCTAAACTATATGACTAGAGTAACCAATGGTCCAGCTAAACGTGCCCGCCACAAAGCGGTTCTCAACCGTACCAAAGGTTTCCGCATGTCCAAGCATCGCCTCTGGAAAGTAGCCCACGAAGCTTACCTTCATGCCCTAGATTATTCCTTCCAGGGTCGCAAAGACCGTAAGTCTTCTTTTCGCACTCTTTGGATCATCCGTATCAATGCCGCACTACGTGCCCTTGACGCCACCTACACCTACGGTCGATTCATCAGTAATCTCACCAAAAAAGGCATCGTTCTCGACCGCAAAATCCTAGCAGATCTGGCCGTCACCGACCCCAAAACTTTTGCGGTTGTTGTTCGCCACATCAACGCCTAATTTGGTGCTTGCATAATTTAGTCTCATAGTGTATAGTCCCTAATTGCGAGAAGCAACCATCCGCACATTCCCACTAATAAGGGTTTGTTGACTGGAAGGTTGCTTTTGGCGTATATAGACGTCTTTCGCTCTATTTCATCTCAGTTGACCACTCTCCATCACCCAGTTGTACTATGGAATCATGAGCACCTCACACAAGTGCGATCTCTGTCACAAGTCGATCAGAGATATGGGAAAGGTAATCAGCATCACCAATTGGAAACACCAAGTTGCATATCATGATCTTTGCATAAAGTGCTGGGCCGATCCGAGCAAGTGGCCACAAATCCACGAAATAAAAAAAGATACTTGAGGAAATTTGACAGACTTTTCCAAAGGTAGTATCTTTCTCACTATGTCCTACGCACAAAACAAACAATTTTCATTTACTTCGTTTATCAGCGGGGCGTTTGTAGCGTAAACTTTTCAACAATTTTTACCCAAGCCACCCCGCACAGAAGCGGGTTTTTTTATAGGTATTTAGTATAAAATAGAAAAATCATATGACCGAAGCACTCTATCTAGTCGATTCATACCAAGCCGAGGCAACGGCTAAAGTCAAAGCAGTGGGGGATACCTACCTCATCCTCGACCAGACCATCTTTTACCCTCAGGGCGGTGGTCAGCCATCTGACAAAGGCAAGATTAAATCCGTCTCAGCAGAATTAAATGTTAAATCTGTCGAGTACAACGGAGGAGAGATCAAGCACGTCGGCACGCTTAAAGGCACGTTCTCTATTGGTGACGAGGTATCGCTAGCAATCGACTGGGATTTGCGTCTCAAGCACATGCAGTGGCATACCGCTGGCCACCTAGTCGATCTGGTCGCTCGCCAGGTTTACCCAAATCTTATTCCAGTACGTGGTATGCATGGCATCGGCAAAAAACTCTTTATCGAATATGAAGGGGTCCACGAGTTAGACATTGACCAGTTAAATGCTGAGCTAGCAAAATTAGTATCCTCCAACCCTGAGATCAAAACTCAGTTTGTGACCCTAGTTGAACTAAAAAAGATGTCCAACTGGCTACCAGCCAAACTCCCCACCAGCAAAAAGCTCCGTGTCCTCTCAATCGGAGTTGATTACCATATCCCCGATGGCGGCACCCAACTAAAAACAGGCGAGTCTATCTGGCCAGTCACTGTTTCCAAACTCGAACTCACAACCGATTCCACGCTAATCCACTATACGGTTTCACAACCCACAGTCAGTCACTACGATAATTCGAATTATCGTAGTGAGATAGATATCTCAGAACAGATATCTACTATTCAATCTCAGTTCTCTGCCGATCTCGCCGCAATCAAATCACAGACCGAGCTCGGCACCCTCTACCTCAAATATCTTGGCAAAAAGGGGAGCACCACCAAGCTACTCAAGAGCCTACAAGGCCTGGCCTTGCAGGACAAGCAAAAGTACGGTCCCGTGCTAAACGAACTGAAAAAATCTCAAGAATTAATGATAAAGGAAAAATCAAAAGAGCTAGAATCTCACACCTCTCTCCTAGCATCAGATTTGACCATTCCCGGCACTCCACACCCAATCGGTCGGCTCCACCCCACCACCACCATCATCCGCGAAATGAACGAGTTCTTCACTCGCCAAGGATTTTCGATCGGTGAGGGACCAGAGATCGAAGATATCGAGTACAACTTCCGACGCCTCAACCTACCCGAGGGTCACCCTGCTACCGATCTCCAAGACTCTCTCTTCATTCAGGAGCCCAATCTACTGCTTCGCACTCATACCTCTTCGGTCGAAACTCGTACGCTCAGCAACTATAAACCTCCTATGCGCGTCGTCGTGCCCGGTAAATGTTACCGCAACGAAACCACTAGTCTGACCAACTCAGCATTTTTCTACCAATACCAAGGTTTTGTTGTCGACAAAGGGATTACGATCGGCCATCTCAAAGACACGCTCACCAAATTCCACCAATTTCTTTTTGGTGACGACGTCAAGCTCCGTTTCCGCTACAAATACTACCCCGAAGTTAGCCCAGGCATGGGAGTCGATATGCAGTGTAGGTTCTGTACAGGCTCAGGATGCCCGGTCTGCAAATATCGTGGCTATATCGAAGTCCTCGGTTCAGGCATGATTCACTACAACACTTTTTTTAATGATACGGCGACCACCGAGATCTACACTGGGTTCGCCTTTGGCATGGGCCTCGACCGATTAGTCATGTCCAAATACGGCATCACCGACATTAGAAAACTTTATGGAGGTGAAATAGTCTATCTATGAAAATACCTCTAGTTTGGCTCAAAGATTACGTCGAAACCAGCAAATCTGCTAAAGAAATTGCCACCAGCTTCACCCAGCTCGGCCTCATGCTGGACAAGCCACTGGATGATAAAAATGTACTGGATCTCGAGCACCGCATGGATCGCTCCGACTGGCTATCCATGATCGGCTGTGCCCGCGATTTGGCCGCTTTCGAGGGGATCCCGCTCAAACTACCCAGACTAAGTCGCAAACCAGGCAAAGTTCTCGCTCCTGCAGACCAAATTAAAATAGACATACAAACTCCCGTGGTACAAAGATTCCAAACCAGAATTTTCCGAGGGATTAAAGTAGGCGACTCTCCAGCATGGCTCGTAGAAAGACTTAAAGCCTATGGTATGGAATCCATCAACAACATTGTCGACATCACCAACTTTGTCATGGTCGAATACGGTCAGCCTATGCATGCCCAAGATATCGCCAAAATGGGGGGTAGAGACATCACTATTCGTAAAGCTAATCCAGGCGAAACACTCACTACCCTCCTGGGAACCCAAGTCTCTCTCACTCCTGACACTCATGTTTTAACCTCCGGTGGAAAGCCGACAGTCATCCTAGGCGTGGTCGGTGGTAAACAAACCGGTGTCACTACATCTACCATGGATATCATTCTGGATTCAGGCAACTATGATTCGCGCATCATCCGCAAATCATCGCGAGAGCTAAAAATCATGAATGAAACAGTCAGTCGTGATGACAAATTCTTGGATCCTCGTGCGATCGATCTCGCCCTCGCCCGCGCCACTGACCTGATCCTAGACATTGCCGGTGGTACCTACTACGTGGGTGATGACTACTACCCAAACCCCGTGCTCCCCAAAACAATGACCCTACGTTTGAGTCGCCTGCACATGCTCTCTGGTATGGACATAACCATGGTGACCGCCAAAAAAATCCTCAAGTCACTCGAATACAGCGTGGTCGAAGAGGGAGAGGGGAGTCTGACAGTCGAGATCCCTTACTTCCGCACTGACGTCGAAGTCGAAGATGACTTGGTCTCAGACATTCTCCGCATCTACAACTATACAAACATTCCTCAGATATCCCTCACCACACCCGTACCCAGCGACATCACGCCCGCCGTTTATCGCTTCGAAGACCGCTTGCGCGATCTACTCGTTGCCCAGGGTGCACACGAACACATCACTAGCTCTCTAGTAAACTCGAGTGGTCACCCCGACGAAGTTACCTTAGCCAATGCCTTGAGTAGTGACCAAAATGCTTTGCGCACTCACCTAAATCCAGGTCTCAAACACATCCTCTCGACTTATCGTAAACATAAACAAACAAATATCTCTGTATTTGAAATAGGCAAAGTCTTCCGCAAAACGACTGACAAATACTTAGAAGGTCGCCTCCTCACCCTAGCCAGCAACTCTTTTGTTGCCGATTCCCTCGCCACGCTCATGTCATCACTGGGGATTGCAGATTATCAAATCAATCAGCATTTCCACATCATGATAGGCCAGCAAATGGTCGGTACCATCGACTCAAACTCCTACACTCTCGTGACGGACACTCTCATGCCATTTGCCAAATCGTATACCGGAATAGTTTCTGAGTTCGATCATTTTACTTCGCTAGATATATCTTTACTTTCACCTGCTAAAGTGGTTTATGCCGATATCCAGCAGACACTTTTAGCCATTAAAGAAAACTGGCTCACTTTATCCTGCAAAGCTATGACCAAAATGGATGAGACAACCAACAACTATCTCATCACTATCACCTGGGACGCCAGCTCCAAAACAATCAACGCCGACCAGCAAAATATTCTCACTATCCTAAAAGAAAAACTCGGTATATCTTCAAAATCTTAAGGGCTTGCCGAAGGGGAGGCGCTCGGCGCGACAAAATCCCAGTTTACGTTTACACCAATCCTTACAGTGGTATCGCGCTCTTCGCCATCTTTAGTTCGCACGATTCCTTTTAGTTCGTGCGTTTTATTATCGTCGACTGTGATAGTGGTATTTACCAGTTTTGCTCCACCAAATGTTTCTCGCTGGTTACCATCCACGAGTAGTTTTATCCACTCTATTTCTTTATCAGTTGTTACTCTCAACCTCACTTCAAAAGTGCTACTGTTCAATTTTTCATGGTTACCTGGCTTTTCAAAGCCTATGACTGTCTCGGTATTACTTGCGCAATACTCGGTCGGGACCTTAAATTTGTCATTACTTTGACTATCTATCCAAGCTTTTATATCATTCTGCCAAGCATTACTTTCTTGTTTCAAAACATAAAATTCCTTCAAATCATATTCATCACGAGCAATATCCACTTCACTCGCTAGCTTGTTATTATCGGCTTTACATACTTTGACTTTTGTATGGATAGGGTCAGGCTCCGTCGGTACGGTTCCTTTAGTAAAATAATCCATTCTAGCTGGATAATCATCATGTTCAGGGTAACCAGATATTGTATCTACCTGACGTGATTCGACACCACTAGGCGGTTTAAAATCATCACCTTTATACTTTTCCCATGTCTTCAAAATTATTTTGCGCCAAATAGGGGAGGCACCAGTTACACCCGAAGCGACTTCTTTCATTGGTGTATTATCATTGTTTCCTACCCACACCCCAACCACAGCTTTTGTACTCCACCCGACAGTCCAGTTATCGCGTTTATCATTGGTTGTACCAGTTTTGACTGCGATCGATTTGCCGGCCATATTCAAAAAACTATTTGAGCCAAAGGTTAGGAGTCTGGCGTTGTTGTCCGCCAAAACATGATTGATCAAAAACGCCACTTCTTCACTCAGCACTCGCTGTTTCTGTGCCTGCTTTGCTTCATACAGTGTCCGACCGTTCTTGGTCACTTTTAGAATCGTAACAGGCTCGACTTTTTCCCCACCGTTTGCAAAAGCGCTATATGCATGCACCAAATCAAAGAGGGTCACTTCCCCTCCACCCAGGGTGACCGACAATCCAAACCTAGTCATGTTCGCAGTTGTTGGTTCTAGAGTGTCAAATCCCATATCATAGGCAGTCTGCAACATATCCTTGAGCCCTATGAGAGACAACAGTTTTACTGCCGGGATATTGAGCGACGATCCTAGGGCATATCGCAGTTGGATGGGACCATTAAATTTGCCATCATAATTCTTTGGTTCGTAAAACTCTCCCTCTTTAGATCCAGGGAATTTCGTTGGTACATCAAGCAACATCGATGAAGGTGCATATCCTTTGGCAAATGCGGTAGCATATGTCACGGGTTTGATGGCTGATCCTGGCTGTCTAGGTGAGGTCACCACATTAACCTGCCCATCGTAGTCAGGGGCAAAATAATCTTTAGAACCAACCATGGCCAGGATCTCTCCATTTTGTGGGTTCATTACCATCGCGGCGCCGTTTGTGACGTGTACTTTTTCTAGTTTATCGATTTCTTCTTTCACCGCTGTCTGGGCAAAGTCTTGCAGTTCCGAGTCTAGTGTCGTGATCACGGTATAGCCACCTTCTTCAACCACGGCTTCACCCAAGAGATCTACCAGCTGGTCTTTCACATAAAACACAAAGTGGGGAGCCTTTAGTGCCGCCGTTTGCTCTCTAAACTTTACTTCCGGCAGTTCTTTGAGACTTTGGTTCTCTTGCTCCTTGGTGATATATCCATCCTCCCTCATCCGTCTGAGTACTGCAGTCGACCTCGCGACATATGCTTGCTTGTCGCTCCCGTAGGGGGAATATCGTGAGGGAGCTTGGGGCATACCGGCCAATATCACAGCTTGAGTGAGGGTTAAATCCTTTGGCTCAACCCCAAAATATCGCTCCGACGCCGAGGCTATCCCGATCGCCGTGCCTCCGTAGGGTGCTTCGTTGAGATACATCTGGAGAATTTCATCTTTGCTAAACTTATTCTCAATCTGCATCGACAACACGAGCTCTTTAAACTTGCGTGGTAGCGATCTCTCACTGGTCAAAAGGACATTTTTCACAAGTTGTTGTGTCAAGGTCGATCCTCCCTGAGCTCTACCACGAGTAATACCTCTGAGCATTCCCCGGATCATTCCCCAGGTACTAAAACCTTGGTGTGAGTAAAACTCTTTGTCCTCTATGGCAATCGTAGCTTGCTGGAGTTGGAGCGGAACATCGGCTATTTTGATCGGGATTCGATTGTAATCTTGATACAGTTCATACAACGTGGCTCCATCTCTGTCCTCGATCTTGGTCGAAAATCCATCATGTCTCACAATTTTGTCTGGATCTGGCAAACTTCGGGAGAACCAGGCAAACATAATCAATGTGAGGACAATAGCCCCCAGTGTCCCAAACAAGGCTGTGAGGCCCAAATACTTCAAAATAGTTTGTTGATCCCACCTTGTGTGTGAATAACGGTTTCTCTTCCCCTGGATCCGCTGTTTAAATGTTCTCGCCCAATCTTGCATAGCGATTAGTATAGAGCTTTACTATCAGGATGTCACTCTCAAACTCAGATCTACAGCAATTCTCAAAACTCTTAGATATCTCTCTAGAGAAAAAGCTGTCACCAAAGAAGATGTCACAAAGTTAGCTACTGCAGAAGAATTAAATGTCTTGAGAAAATAGTAAACTCATTACCCACCAGAAACCATTTGTCTAAATTAAAAGATGAGTTGCTGGAAAAAATTTCCCATCTCCCAACCAAGGAACAATTTTACTTCTCCACCCTATAGTAGGTATTGACACTCACAATCGCTTCGTGATATAAACTCTACACAAGTTAATAGGAAAGCGTCGAAGGAGCCTTAGTAGATTAAAGTAGGTAATCAGAGAGGTGTCGTTTGCTGCAAGACATCCAAAGCTTTAATCGAAATTTACTCTCCTAAGCAGGTCTGACAAAATCAGACACGGTTGTCCCCGTAATCAGACTAAGATGTGTCACAAAGAAACAGAGCATCTGAACAAACAAGGTTATCCTTGATTATTTCAGATCTCGCGTGAGCGAGATTTTTCGTAATCATAGGTAACGAAACAGGGTTGGTACCGCCATCACTCATGTAGGCCCCTGTCTATATCCAATTTAGGATTATTTCTATTTTGGATTTAGGCAGGGGTTTATTTGTTATTAAAAGGGAAAATATGAACATAAAAAATGAACTAGATAAAGCCTGGCAAAAAGCTCAGTCATTTCCAGGTGAACTCGCAATTCTGGGACCAAACGATCTGGACCCTGACAGTACAGCAGACATTTTTAGAGATTTATTGGAAAAGACCTACATTCGTCACGGGGTATCACAACATGCGGATGAGTTTTCATCAGCTATCCGCGCTGGGGAAATAGAGCCATGTATTGTCACTCGTGACAACCAGCCAGTCGCTTGCGCCGCCTTGATTAAACAAAGCGACGGAACAAGTGAACTTGGCCGTGCAGTCTCTGTCGAACTTGGTACCGGAGCAGGTAAGATCGCTATGCTCACGGCCGCGCTCTCTGCAGGCACCTCGCCACTCGTCGCAGAAATCAGACTCGCAAACACCTTTGCCGGAATACCAGGAGGCGAAGCTACTCAACGGATTTGTCATGGTATTTTAGGCCTTACCATTCATGCCATAGTACCGCCATTTAGACATGGCCGACATCCGGACACCCAAACTCCATACAACGAGGTGTTTGGTTTTGCGGCTAAAAATGTTCCAATCTTCGATTCAAGTCCATTGTCCACTGCAAACCAAGCGATTTCCACTCGGATAAACTCATCAACTCCAGTCAAAGATATGCAGCTTATGCAAGTCAACCCATTTAGAATCGCTGTGCCTGTTGATTCAGGTATAAATATAGAAGACTTTCAGCGAGGAAGTAGATTTGGCGACCCTGGGTGCACCATGACTGCCCTAGAAGCAAATGACCAAAACATTTCCACGATTGCCTGGCTAATAGCACATGATTTTGTCTTATCTGGAGTTGATCGCAACTTAGGAGAGAATGGGCTCCCAGTCCTACTCCTAGCCACCCTCGCCCATGGGACCATGCTGGCACCAACCAAAGCAAGCGATACACTACCTCAACAGCTTAGAGCAGATATTTTACACATTAGTAGCCAATTTAATCAGTTAGTTGAAAGGGGTTAATATGACATTACTCACAATACTAGGGGAGTTGATTAAAGCAAAGACTCTCTCAGAAGATCGCAAAACTTGTTTGGACACGTTCAAAAAGATCCAACCACAAATTCCAAACTCAGTTTTGAATACTAAAACTGGAATTCTACTTTGGGGACATACAAACCTTGCTACAACATCATGGTTGATCAATACTCACCTCGATGTAGTTCCAGGTAGTCCAAAACAATTTTCTCTCAAAATAAAAGGGGACAAAGCTTGGGGTAGAGGGGTAGCTGACGTAAAGGGTTGTGCCGCCATCCTTATTGACCAAGCAAAAAAATGGACAGGACTAGCCATACAAAAGAAAGTAACATTTATGCTGGTCACGGACGAAGAGGTCGGTGGAGCTAGCACCAAAGCCATATTATCTACCATGAAAGATTTGCAGGGTGCCATCTTTCTCGAACCCACAGAACTCCACATTACCACAGAGGCGAAAGGAATGATGCAAATAAAGATTGTAGCTAAAGGTGCTAGTTCTCATGGTTCACGGCCGTGGGATGGGCAAAACGCGATCGAAATGCTTGCGCGAGGACTTGTCCAATTTCGCCTGACTCAACCGACTCCTACTCAAGAAACCCGCATCACTACGTTCAATTTTTCTCAAATCAAAGGGGGTGAAGCAATCAATCAAGTTCCTAGCTCTGCTGAGCTTTGGTGTGATGTAAGGTTCAATCCTCAAGATAATCCAGCGGACATCGTTACTGAAATAGTCGCTTGTTTCGCTTCATGCGAAGTGAGAGTAGTTAAATGTGATTCAGCTATCAATTGTGATAAGTCAACTAAAGTATTTGAGTCCGTTGTACGAGCTGTAAAGTCAGTCTCGATCAATCCACTCACGCAGTTTGACCACGGTACGTCGGATGCCAGGCACGCAACCGCTCTGAGTATACCAGCGCTCGTTTTTGGCCCAAAAGGTGGAGGGCTCCATAGTGACCACGAATGGGTCAGTTTAAGAAGCCTACTCAAAGTACAAAATGTCCTCGATCACTGGATTAAAAATATTTGATACAATACTAAGGAGACATATGACCAACACTAACGACATTTTAACCAGGGGAGTCGAGAATATTATCCCTAGTGCAGATAAACTGCAAGAACTATTAGATAGTGGTAAAAAGCTCAATATCTTCCTCGGCATCGACCCCACCGCGACTCGTATCCACATCGGTCATGCTGTCCCACTGCGCAAATTAAATGAACTCGCTAAACTTGGACACAACGTCAAATTCCTCATTGGTGACTTTACGGCCTTAATTGGCGACACCTCCGACAAAGATACGGAGCGTCCAGTTTTAACTAGCGAGCAAATCCAAGCCAATTTCGAGACTTACAAAAAGCAAGCCGAAAAAGTCGTCGATTTTAGCAAAATCGAAGTTGTCCACAACTCTACCTGGCTCAAAGATCTCAAATTTGAAGATATCGTCAAACTGGCCCAGCATTTCTCAGCCGGTGACTTTACCAGTCGCGAGCTCATCAAAAAGAGACTCACCGAAGGTAAACACGTCGGTCTCCACGAACTCTTGTATCCCGTCATGCAGGGATACGATAGCTACTTTATGGATACAGACATCCAGCTCGGTGGTACCGATCAGACCTTCAACATGCAAGCCGGACGGGTCCTACAAAAAGATTTACGCGGCAAAGAATCATTCATTATCGCCAACGGCTTCCTAGCAGGGACCGATGGCCGCAAAATGAGCAAGTCTTGGGGCAATGGCATCTGGTTGGATGATGATCCTATTGAAATGTACGGCAAAGTTATGTCCCTCAAAGACGATTTGATCATCAACTACTTTACGCTCGCGACCGCACTATCCCTCGAAGAGATCACAGAGATCGAAGCCAAACTTGAAGCGGGCGACAACCCCATGACTTTCAAAAAACTATTGGCCCACAGGATCGTCACCGAGCTCCACAGTAGTGATCTGGCCGATTCTGCTCAAAAACACTTTGAAAGTACCGTCCAAAACAAGGAATTGCCAGAAGAAATAATTGAATTTAGCTTAAAAATCGACAATAAAGAATTAAATTATAGTTTTGCATTTATTGACATCCTAAAAGCTGCAAAGTTGGATATGAGTAATGGAGAAATAAAAAGATTAATTGAACAAGGAGCAGTATCAATCGGAGATCATAAAGTAAATAGTCCCATTGAATCCTTAATGGTTAACACATTCAATCATGCTGTTATTAAAATAGGCAAGCGAACATATCGGAGATTAAACATTGTATGACTTTAACTAAACGCCAACGCAAGCTCTGGACCATCATCACCACCGTGGCGACGCTCGCACTCCTTGCCTCCTCCTTCGCCCCATTCTTCATGCAATAATTCTTAGTTCCTTATTTGTGATTTCTGATTTAGAATTTATTTAGGGTTTAGGATTTAGGATTTATGAAGCTATCTGAAATTGCGGGCATTGGCGAAAAAACTCTCAGTATTCTCGAAAAGCACGGGATCACCACTATTCATGATCTCCTCACTCATTTCCCGCGCACCTATCGCACATATCGATCTACTGATGCTCGGGGGGCCGAGGCGGGGGAGTGGGTCAGTTTAGTCGGTACGCTCAGCCGCCCAGT
>CAZBML010000014.1:0-13460 GCA_964493295.1 uncultured Pseudomonadales bacterium
ACGATGGAGTCGGCGGTACGGATGGCGGCGGTCGAGTAGCCGGTCGAGGTGAAACTACCAGTTGTTTCGAAAGGCAAGATGGAGTCGCCAGCGCCACCGTAGCGGCGGACGCGGGTCAAGACAGTGCGATCGGCAGTGTAGATGACCGAGACCGAAGCAGAGGTCGAGGAAGCCGTCGTGTCGATATATGGCACGTAGGCGGTGTCGTCGGTTGCGGTATAGGTGCGATCCAGTGCAGGCGAGAGGCCAGAGAAAGTAGAGCTCGACCAGCTCGAGTAGGTGTAGCGCGACTCGCGGGTCACACTAGTATCTGAGGTATCGACGATGCGGATGGTACCGGAGCTTGGGGTATCGGAAGGAATGGTTTCATTGACGATAAAGGTAGTATTGCCACTATCGTTGCTGGCGGCCGCGGTAAAGACGGCTTTGTTGATGGTCGTGCCGGCGGTCGTGCGCAAAACAATGACTTTGTCGCCCGAGACAATACCGGTGACAGTGAGAGACTGGAAGTTGGGCGGGGTACGAGTTACACCATTGCTATCGATGAGCTGGAAGTTTTGGATATCGGCACTGTCCATGTTTTGGACCCACACACCTTGGGCACCAAAGAGCTTACCTCCAGCAAAGGTGCCAAATGGTGAAGCTTTAACCGGAGTGTAGGCAGTATCTGGCGAGACACGCGCGGCGATATATTCCTCGCCGTCCTGCTGGACGATCGTCCCGCCGATGACAGGATACATGGTTTGGTAGCGTACTTGGCTAGAGTTGGCGCCATCTCTGGTTACGTATTTGAGCCACTCGTAGACTTTGGCCAGTGGGCGAGTAGCGGCGTCGATGATGATGGAGTAGGGATTGTTGGAGCCCTGGGTAAAGGCCTTGTTCATGGTGTAGGCAGAGGTCAAAGTCGAGGTGGAGCTGGCGGTAGCAGAGGATGAGCCACCGGTTAAAGTCTCGCCATTTTGGAAGGTCCCGACCACGTTGCCAAGCGTCATGGTGCCGGATGAATCGAGGAGCATGACACCGGTTGCAGAACTGGTGCCACCAGTGACTGTCTCTCCGGCTGTGAAGGTACCAGTCACGGATCCATGGGTGATCGTGCCGTTGACGAACCAAATTTTGATGTTGCCATAGCCAGCGGTTGCGGTAACAGAAGCACCATTCACGGTGATCGAGCCGTTACTGGCACCGGTGACTGTTTCGTTGTCGGCAAAGGGGAGGTAATGAGAAGCGGTGGTGGCAGATGAGACTTTGGCAACTAAGATACCGGAGGTGCCATCGTCTTGCTGGGCCACCAGTTGGCGAACAGCACCGCTCGTGCCACCGGTGATGAGCTGAGGAATAGTCGAGAAGTTGCTGGCCTGGGCGTCGTAGAGGAGGTAGGTATCGCCGACTGTCCCGTTGGCTGTGGCCGCACCAGTAGATGAGTCGGTGATAGCTTCGTTGTCGGCAAAGGTCCCTTTGATGTTGCCGAGGGTCAAGATACCGGTTGTACCGTTGTCGGTATCAGCGATAATCTCGGCAGTTGCCCCGCTTGTGCCACCAGTCAAAATCAGGCCGGCAGTAAAAGCACCAGATTGAGCGTCGTAGAGTAGATATGCCTCGCCGGTTGAGTTGTTGTTTAGATCAGTAGCGGAAGAGAGAGGCACCGCGTTACGACCACCGGAGCTCAAGTCGATCGCGAAGTGGTCGTAGAGATCGCCGTAGTGGCGGACGTAGACAGTAATACTGGCTCCATCTATTTCACTACCGGATTCTTTGACTTTGATCAAAACATCGATAGCGGCGTTGACATCACCACGTCCCCACCAGGGAGTGATAGAGCTCGAGTTCTGGAAAATGTAGGTTTGAGGGTTGGGGTTGGTTGCGATACTACCGAGCGTATAGACGTTGGCATAGAGATCTTCACCGGCGTAGTCGCCTGTAGAGTTGGTGGTGCCGCCGCCGGTACCCGAGCTATCGAGGGTGATGACCGAGCCTGAGGCAATCGTGGTACCCCAGCGGACCCACCATTTTTTGGTGGTGTTGTTGTAGTGCAGGAGATTGCCGGTGTCTGCGCCATCGTCGTTGACCATTTTGCCGATATCGGAGGCGATTGCGCTCGTATAGGTCCCGCCAAAAGTGATGAGCTGGATGACGCCGTCGTAACCCGAGGTTTGGAGAGCGCCGCCGTAGAGGAACTTGATGGATTCGTCGTCGATGAACCAGCCATTGATGAGAGTAAACTCGGTAGGAGTTTGGGCGGACATCGGGACCGTGTCGTCTAGCTGGACTAGCTCGTCAAAGGTGTCTTGGATAAAGGAGTAGAGAGCCCGGGTGGTGTAGGTCGTGGTTTTGGTGGTCGGACTGCCATTTACGTCACCTCGTTTGGTGCCACCCACTACGTAGATTGGGTCGTTGTTGGCCCAGGTACCTACGACATAAACGAGATCCAGGACACCGTCTGTGCCATTGTCCGTGACTTTAACAACTAGCGCGGTCTTGGTCGGGTTGCTCGCCGCGTCACCGATCAATTGCCCAGCGGTAAAGCCACTGTTGAGCTCGCCGTCGTAGGCGATCGAGTGAGTCGAGTGAGCGATGAGCTTGTTGGTATAGTCGATGTAAAAATCGTTTGCGATGGCCATAAAATTAGTGTATAGGTTTTAGTGTTAAGTGTATAGTCCTAAATATTTTTTATGATTTTTGCTTGGCAAGCTCGGCTTTTTTGGCCATAATTTGAGCTTGGAGTTTGTTTTGCAGGAGCTTTTTTTTGCGGTCTTCGGGTTTGACGAGATCGTCGCTAAAATCGGCAATGATTTTGGAGACTAAATCGGTTTTGGGTGGCTCGGGACGATAAAGACCGGCTTTAATGGCGCTGTAGAGAGGGGTGAGAATGACACCGATATAGGGAAGGGCTACTTCGGGGTCAAGGAGGACTAGTTGGCCTTTTTTCCAGGAAATATTTTTGTCTTGGTGATTGACGAGAGCAACGTATTGTTTATCCATGACTCCATATTAGTCATCATCGTCATCATCGTCAAGGAGCGAATCACTCGGTTGAGTTTCACGGCGATAAATTTTTTCTTTGACAGAAGAACTCATGTGTTTGAGGAAGAAAACAAGGGTGGGCAAAAGCAAAAAAATGCCGGCGAGGGCTAAGGCTAGTGACCACTCGAGCGGCATGACAGTGGCGCCGGTCGCGATCTCCTGCAAAGTGTAGAGCTGGAGCAGGCCAGCGAGGACGAGGGTGACACTACCTTTGCCGGCGTAGCCTTTGGGGATGAAGGAGAGGAGGAGGAGCGGGGTCCAGAAAATGGCGATTGATTTGATGAGGATAACGGCGGTAGTAAAGGGATATTTGAGGAAATAGGCGGGGGCGAGGAAAGCATAGGGCGTAGAGAGCGCGAGCGTCAGGGGATTGACCAGTGCTTCCAGCACGTAGGCAAAGATAAAGAGGGCACCAATGATTAATAGTTGGTATTCTTTGGCTAGTTTCATATGGACCCCATTATAAGCCGAATTTGCCAAATTTGGCTAATTAGGCGAATTGGGGAAGTTGGTTGCCGTGGACGACAGAGTCGCGAATTTCGCTATTGGTCAAAACGTACTGCGAAGTTTTGTCGGGTTTGGTGGTCCAGGGCTCGTCGATATAGATCGTATCCCCTGAGTTTTTGGTGATGAGCCGAGTCTGAGATTCGCCTTTGCCACGCGAGATCCAGACAGTAAAACCGGTATAGGCGTTGACTGGCCAAGATTTGGTGGTGTCTTTGAGATAGTTGGGTTTGGCGGAGGTCACAACACCCAGATCTTCTTGCGGGATGGTAGGTTGATCGGCGACGAGAGATGCGAGGTCTGGGTTGAAAGACAAAAATTCTTTGATGGTGAACCATTCATGATGGGACTTGAACTCGACTCTAATATAGCCGGGATAACTAGGGTCGGGGTAGGCTTTGAGACAATTTCGCTCTGAACCATTGATATCAACTATTTGCATGGTGAGATCAGTATAGCATCACCGATTGTGAGCTAGCCGCTCTTGTCTCAGGTGGCGGAAGTAGCCGACAAGCGAAGTAATAGTAAGAATGAGAGTTGCCAAAATACCAGATATAAAAACAATATAGGGGAGCTTTTGTTCAGAGTCGCGTAGGGCAAAACTGGGTTTGCTCTGCACGTTGATAGTCCAAGTCTGGCCTTGGTAACGCACAACTCTGGAGGTTGTGTAGCGAGCCTGCAAATCCTCAAAATTGCTGTCGTGATCGTGGAGGAGGCGATCGGGAGTGCTGGCATTGCCCTGGTAGATTTGGAAATCGAGGTAGGGGTAGGGATCGGTGCCACCGTAGATCTGCTCGAATGCCGACCTGGAGCGGAATGCCGCCCCCACGACACCAGCAAAATGCCGATCGCGATCACTGGGCAAATCGAGTGATTTGGCGTTGTAATAGAGAGGGAGAATAAAGAAGAAACCGGGACGGCCGGTCGTCTGGAGGATCATGGCTTTGGTGGTTGCGAGCTTGCCCGAGTCTTTGGCGTAGGTGATGGCATCGAGCCGCTCGGGGAACGTGGCAAAGTCGAGCCCAATCGATTTTCCCCGTCCTTCGAGAGGGTAGGTGTAAGTGGCTGGGTAGTGGACTGGGGCATCACTTTTTGGATTGATAACGTAGTTTTGGTAAACGCTGGCGATGCTTGACTCCTGCTGGATCTTTTTTTCAAACTTTGAAATGTCTTCGTGTTTGACAGCAGGGATATAAAAGTAAGACGAAGCACCCCCGTTGTCGATGTTGCTCAAGTCTAGCGAGCTCAAGTAGTCGGAAAAACTCTGGTAAGTAAAGTTGTTGCTCGCGTTCCAGAGCCCTCTGATCCCCTCAATGATTGTGACGTGAGTGTGGATTTTGTTGTAGTAAGTATTGGCGATCTGGTCAGCTTGGCGGTTGAAAAACTCGGACAAGCGCACATCGACGGCGCGCTTGGTGATGTAGCCAGCGATACCAGTGACTGTGAGGAGGATGGCGCCAACTAGCGTGACCGCTAGGAGATATTTAGTGTGATTGGGGGAGTGGTCGAGGATGTGTTCGTCAGTCGAGGGCTTAGTTGAGTTGATCATAATAATAGTTGGATAACAAGCCCAATTAGAGCATGTTTAGAACACGGCGTCAAAATAACCATAAGAGAGTAAAGCGCGACCGGTCCAGTTGGTTGCAAAGTTGGAGGCACCTTTGGCGTAGCGATAAGAGCCGCTAGCGTCCTCTTTGGTGATATACCATGCACCAGTTTTATGCACAAATCCATAGTAAGATGTACTGTCGGAATCGTCGATTTCGGTGATGGTATAGCCGTCGGTGGGCTGTTTTTCGGCGGGGTCGATGGCGACACCCGAGGTATCTTTGATCGCGACCGTGCCTGGGCCGGGGACCGAGCCAAAGAAGGCGGCACTGGCAGATTTTTTACCTAAGACAGCCATAAAGAAGACCGAGAGCGAAGTAGAGCCGACCAGCTTGAGGAATAAGCGACGGCTATCGTCGCTCACCTCAGCGGGCATCACCTCGCCCTCGAGCGCCAACGACTCGGGTTTGTCAGAGAGATTAGAAGCGAAGACCATGGGATCGGCAATCTTTTTACGTTTGGGTTTTTTGAGGAGTTCTTTGCCTAGATAATAAAGCATGGGGAGGAGGAGCAGGGGGAGCAAGTAATTGGTGAGGGAGCGGGCGCTAGAGATGCTCGTGCCAAAAATCAGGAGCGTGAGGACAAAGTTGTAGAGGAGCCAGATTTTGATCATAAGATGTTAGAAGCTAGTTTCGAGATGATAGCTAACGGCAGGACTAGGTTCGGGGGCTCGCAGGCGAGCAAAGGTAGTGAAGAGAGTGATCAAAAACAGGAACAGGGAGAGACGGAAAGCGAGGTTCGGCTGGGAAAAAAATTTTTGCAGCGAAAATTTAGATTCCAGGAGAGAGATGCTGGATTCTAGGGTGGATAAATGGGATTTGGCGGTGCGTGATTTGCGGGCTAATTTGAGGCTTTGGAGGGAGAAATAAAGGAGGAGAGGGAGGATGAGTAGGAAGGAGAAAAGTGAAGAGAGCTGATAGCCACCGGCAAAAATCGAGAGAGTGAGGAAGATAGAGACAAAGGTCCCGTAGTTGGCTAGGCGGGCTTTGAGACGGCGAGCTTTGTATTTATCGATCTGGGTGAGTAGTTCGGATTTGTCCATAGCGGTTAACCCCTGCGGTAACCCCCTTCCTGATACGACAAAAGGATCATGATAGCGACGAAGAAGAGACGAGTGAGGGTGCCGGCTAGGTTGAGGGTGGGGGAGAGGACGAGGTCGATGAGGATGGCGAAAAGGGCGAGGATCAGGAGGAAGCGGACGATTTTGAGGGGGAGGTGGGATTTTTGAGGTGAAATCGGTGACTCGGTGAGTCGGTTCTCCGGTGAAGTCAGTGGGACCGTGGTCGTTGTTTGCCCCACTCCGCTCACATCTGCGAGCTCCGCTTGGGGCTCGGAATTTCCTTGGTCCGAAAGCGAAATTCCCAGGAATTCTTCGAGTGCTGATTCGGGGATGCGGAAGCGGCCCTGGATGGCACTGCCCCTAGCCGCGTGAATGCGATCCTCATCCAAATACTTGTAGAGCGTATTGGTGGATACACCCACTATTTTGGCGGCTTCTTTGACGGTATATAACTTAACATTTGTCATAATAGGTGGGCATTCCTACTTTATCCTTCGACGAGCTCAGGATAAAATTCTTTACTCAAGAATTTTACAAGTTTTTACTAGCAATAGTCACTGTATCAATAGTAATCAGAGCTTGTCAACAACTAGAATAAAATATTTGGAAAATCACCAAGCTAATTAATATTTAATGTATAAATTAGTTTATCTATAGTACTAGCGTTTATCCAGATATTATTGTGAGATTGATGGTCAAATATTGGATATTAATGACCTGATAGATTTTTACGAGAGATTTTTATTGTACAGCGAGTGTGATAGAATAATTACACTATAACTAGCGTCGCAAACTAGTTACTCCGGTCTAAATAACCCGCGTACTACCGCGTACGTAGAACAATGAGTGAAACGTAAGGGTGGTACCACCCTTCGCTCTTCGAGCTACGGAGTGGCAAGCCGCCCGCAGTCCGAATCGAAAGGTCCCTTTAATAATTGATTCTTGTATAAGGGTCGATTGTTGAAGGGGCTTTTTTGTATACAATGGAGGTTACTATATGACCGCACCAATTAAACCGATAATACAATTTGAAGATTTGGAGAAACTCGATATTCGGGTGGGGACGATAATGCTGGTAGAAGATGTAGTGGGGAGTGACAAGCTGGTTAAATTGACGGTAGATGTAGGAGAGGAACAGAGTAGGACGATTCTGGTGGGGATGAAGAAGGAGAGACAAGATCCAAAAGCTGAAATCGAAGGAAAACAGGCACTATTTGTCTTGAATCTGCCATATAAAAAGATGGCGGGAATAGAATCTCAGGGTATGTTGTTTGATATTGGGTATGCTGATCATATTATTCCTGTACTGGCCATGCCAGAGAAGATGGTCCCAAATGGGACGAGAGTAGGATAGAGATATGCAAATAATTAGGGATTTGGTGAACAAAGCTTTAGAAGAGTTAAAACTGGAAACGGTGGAGTTTAGCGTGACCCACCCCAAAGAGGAGAGTCACGGGGACTATAGCGTGAACGTGGCGATGATCCTCGCTAAACAGCTAGGTAAGAATCCGAGAGATTTGGCACAGGAAATTGTGGAACAGTTGCAAAGTGACAAAACGACACAGTTGATCGACAAAGTTGAGGTGGCGGGACCGGGGTTTATCAATTTTTACCTGAAACCTGAGTTATACCTGAAAGAAACACAAAAAGCGATTGAACCTGGGTATGGGAATAATCAGAACTTAACTGGCAAGAAAGTGATGGTCGAGTACACCGATCCCAACCCCTTTAAAGAGATGCATATCGGACATCTGATGAGTAATACCATCGGGGAGAGCCTGGTGCGGCTGTTTGAGGCTAGTGGAGCTGAGGTGAAGCGAGCGTGCTACCAGGGGGACGTAGGCCTGCGTGTGGCTAAATCTGTCTGGGGGATGATAAAGATGCTAGAAGAGAGGAGATTGGAGATAGAAGAGTTGAAGACGTGGCCTCTACACAAGAGACAGCAGTTTATGGGTCAAGCCTATGCTTACGGGGCCGGTCAATATGAAAACGACCCCACTTCGTCTCCGACTTCGCTTGGGGCACGTGCGGAAATAAATGAATTAAACAAACAGATTTATGCTCGATCAGACGAAAAAATCAATGAACTCTACGATACGGGACGTAAATGGTCCCTCGAATACTTTGAAATGATTTATCAAAGGTTGGGAACCAGATTTGACGAGTATTTCTTTGAAAGTGAGGCGGGACCTGTGGGACTCAGCGTTGTACAAGAGGGGTTGGACAAAGGAGTGCTCGAGCTGGGCGAAGAAGGCGCAGTCGTGTACAAAGGCGAAAAAGATGGGATGCACACCAGAGTATTTAGGAACAAATTGGGATTACCTACCTACGAAGCCAAAGATCTGGGTCTCGCTAAGACCAAGTGGGGGAGATACAAGTACGATCTCTCCTATATCGTGACAGCCAACGAGATCACAGAGTATTTCAAGGTGGTTTTGCGGGTGATGGAACAGCTTTACCCCGAGCTACGTGCTAAAACGACTCACATGCCCCACGGCATGATGAAGCTGACGACAGGTAAGATGAGTAGTCGCAGTGGGGTAGTGGTGACAGGAGAGGGGTTGCTAAATGATCTCCAGCAGGCGGTGCTGGCTAAAATTGGGGATCGAGAGATCGCGAACAAAGAAGAGGTAGCGGACAAGGTGGCGGTCGGAGCACTCAAATACACTGTACTCAAGCAGGCCATAGGCGGAGATATAGTCTATGAAAGCGAAAAGATGACGAATCTGGAGGGGAATACCGGGCCGTTTGTGCAGTACACATACGCCAGATGCTCTAGTATCCTGCGCAAATTCCAAGTTGATTCTACAAGGTACGGAACCTTGTCAGAACTGTTACAAGGTACGAAACCTTGTAAAGAGGAGATGGGGTTGCTCCGCTGGATTTACCGGTATCCCGAAGTAGTATCCGAGGCTGGAGCTCACTATGCACCTCATCTGGTGGCGACGTATATTTATGAGCTCTCACAGCGATTTAATAGTTTTTATCAGGCATGTCGGGTAGAAGAGTCGGGCAAAGTGAATGAGATCCGCTACTTGCTGACCCAAGCGACCGCGAATGTACTAAAGAGCGGACTGGGGCTACTGGGAATATCGGCGCCAGAAGAGATGTAATTAAATTGCTACATGATACCTAATATTAAATAGGCAAATGCGCTAAAGACCTGACGCTGTTCGAGCTGTGGGGGAGCACTCAAGTTATTTTTGATTGTAAAAACTCTTTAAACTGAGTTACCCGCTTTAAATCGTCTGGGTTGATCAGAAATGGACTGACTTCTTTGGAGAGAGCTGATAAATCGAGGGTGTCCACGTAATCACTTAGTTTGTAAAGCTGATCTTTGAGAGTAACGCCTGCGACAGTGTGTAGGTAATCTAAATCTGGTTCGGTTATGCCCCAGAGATAAGTGACGTCATAGAGGTCGCGACCTTTGGGTCGCTTGCGGTCTGGTATAGTCAAGAGTTTTTTGGATAATATTGTGCTGATTGGGGCAACCTTAATAGTCTCAAAGACGCCATATTTGTTGAGGATATGAGGAGTGGATTTGAATGATTTACATGTGGTGGCATCAACTTTGATAAGAAGTTTTTCTTCGCTATAGCCAGAAATGGCAAACGATTTGAGTACACCTGGGAATTTGAGGTAGCAATGATAGGCTCCCTTGTGGATTAAGCGAGATTCGATCACGAATCCCTTGGCCGTCATATCTCTGATCGTACTGGTGAGTAGTTCGTCAAAGGTGTCGAGCTTTGAGGTGTCAAAATCGAGATCTTCGGAATAGCGGTTGCCGCCGTAGCAGATGCGGATTGCAGTGCCACCAATAAAAGAGAAAAATTGACTGTTCTTTTGCGCAAAAAGACTGGCCAACAACTCATGTTGGTAGTATTCAGTTAAGATGTTTTTGGTGATACGCGATGCATGGGTATATGACAAGATTTGCTTAAGACTCTGCATGGGCGGCCTCCAACAATTTTAGTAAATTATTGATACGAACGTGATGAAAAAAGGTGGAGTATATATTGAGTTTGGGCCAATCAATTGAGTCTAGGTTGAGTCGCAACTCCGAGAGATCTTGATAATTTTTGACACTGGGGTTTAGGTACAAAAAATCGAGGAGAGCTTTTTCTGGTTCAGCTAGATTGTAGGGGAGGGGTTGATCTTGGACTTGGGTGTAACCAAAAAACAAACTAGGAGGGAGATGCTGATACGTAAAATTGCCTTGGGCGAGGTGATATGAGCGGGTGCCTTTGGAGGTGACCGAGGTGGCAGTAAATACAGCCTCGGGGATGATGCCGTGATGAGAAAGAGCATAGCTCAGGGAGAGATAGCTGGGTGTGACGAGGTAGGGTGCAATCATGGAGGGTGATAATGCAGGGAGCAGGTCGGTAAATGCGTAGAGGCCGTTGCGGAATTTGGTGAGATAGCCTTTGGTTTGCCAGGAGGTGAGTTGGGAGGGGGTATAACTTGCGCCAAGATTTTTCAGGGTTTGAGGGGTAAAAATGGCAACATTTACTAGTTTTCTAAACGCAATATATTTCATGGATTTATAAAAAAATATAAATGTATGAAATAAGTGTGACAGATTTGATGTTTTTTGTCAACCAAAATAGGTAAGACTAAATGCTGAGTGGATCTAGGGGGATACGTCGAGATGAGCGGCGATCGCGGTGTAGGCAGAGTAAACAAAGCCACTCAAACAATAGACCACAAAGGCCGCCATGATGATGTCGGCTGGGGGCCATGGTTCGCCAGATTGTTTGTTTTCTGGTGGCATAGGGCAGTTATAGCATGTTTCGGTCAAACTCGGACTATTTGAGGAATGTGATGCGTAACTATTGCGTATATCAGTGTTATGGGGTATTATATCGAATATGTTTGATAATCTAAGACGTGGTGGATATGATCCTGATAAGGCAATGCATGACTGTGGTGTGGAATATGCCAAGAGGATCGGATTTCAAGAATTTTATTTATCAGAACAAGAAGCAATAGCCGTGTTGAGAGTACTTGATCGCCTTATTGTTGAATCTCAAATAAAGCCGAAATTTTACGAAATAGTACTGGAAGCTGTTGGTTTTGGCGGCTATTACGTATTGCATGATGGAGAGCAAACGAAGCAGATGGCGAAAGTAACCGAAGCAATGGAGCGACACGACACAGGTTGGCGTTTCAGACATGTGTCTATGGGTGTACATGATAGCTATGGCACCCGGTATCGACTTGTGCGGAATGATAAATAAAGTGGGTATTTTTCCTGTATATTTAGTTTGTGAAGCAGTTTAAGAAAATTTTTGCCGAGGTGGTGAGTAGGGTGCTGGATCCGGTGTGGGAGATACCGGTTGCGATCCTGGTGGCTATCGCTTTTGCGGTGAAAGAGGGCTTGCGGTGGCGATTTTTGGGTGTTTTGCTGTTTATCGATGCGATCGTTCCGATGATATTTTTCCTCACTATGCTGTACCACAAGCAACTGTCCAACTGGGATATGGACAAGCGGAGCCAACGCCTACCGATCTATTTATTTACCCTAGTATGCCATCTGGGTGGGCTATGGTTGGCGCACGAACTGGGGCGAGTAGAGCTAGTGCGGGTGCTAAGCGTGTTCTATAGTGTGGCGATCATCTTTTTCTTGGTAACGATGAAGTGGAAAATGTCACTCCATGCGGGGGTGAATGCAGGGTTGATCACGACTATCAATATCTTTTATGGCTGGCACCTGTGGTGGTTATACGGCGCGTTATGTCTGGTGATGTGGGCCCGGGTGTACCAGAAACATCATACTTGGGCGCAAGTCGTGGTGGGGGCTGTACTTGGATTTGGGGTTATAATCATGGGGCTAGGCAAATGGGTCTGAAGTTGCTGCATATTGGCATGGTGGCCGTGCTCTTTTTGATATATCTTATTTCTGGTCGTGGTGTATATACTCGTCATGATTTTTTTGTGCCACTTGCGAGTAGTTTTTGGCAGGGTAAAACGTATGTTTCGGAAATGCGCTACGAACTCCATGAGATGGTGACAGAATTAGAAGTAAAAACTGGTGTTGTTCAGGAGCCTCTTGACGGTGAGGTCGGTAAATTTTATGTGATATATCCTCCGATGCCAGCGGTGATGCTACTGCCGTTTGTGGCCATATGGGGTCAACAGACTAATCAGAGTGTGGTATCGGCATTGATTGCTGCACTTGGGGTGTTTGTGGCATACCTAGTTTTTAAGCAACTTAATCTTAAAACTGATCGATTGTGGTGGCTAACTCTGCTATATGGATTTGGCTCTATGCTGTGGTATCACGCGGTAGTGGGTAGTGCGTGGTACTTTGCGCATGTCTGTGCTCTATTATTTTTATGGTTAGCTATATTGGCAGTACTTAAGAAAAAAAATTGGTGGTTGGTTGGTATGTGGCTTGGGTTGGCTTACCTTAGTCGGTTTGCGGTTATCCTTACTTTACCTTTTTTCATTTACTTACGACGAGTTGAGTGGAAGTCATCGTGGAAGCTGTTGACTACACTTGGGATTTTTGTGTGTGCATCATTGGTTTATAACTGGGTGAGGTATGGCACGATCGGTAATTATGGATATTGGCTACTTGAGCATCGTTGGTACAACCTGGCAAACGAATATATTAATGGGTCTTATGACTGGAGCTATGCGCCTCGTCATTTATATGCATTGTTTGCATCGATGCCTAGCTTGAGAGCTACTTTCCCATACTTGGTCCCAAATATGACCTCTATGGCATTGTGGGTGGTTTTTCCGGCCTTGGCTATTGTGCCTTTGGCTTCGTTAAAAAATACGTTGGTGCAGGCATGTTGGTTGGCGATTATTTCGGTTGTTCCGGCTCATTTTTTCCATGGAGGTGTAGGGGCAAGTCAGTTTGGTTACCGGTATGCTCTAGACTATCTGCCTTTTCTTTTGATCATAATTGCAGTCGCGGTAAAGGAAAAATTTGTGTGGTGGCAGAAAGGATTAATAATAATTAGTATTGTGGTTAACGCGTGGGGGATTTATGCAAATTTTTGGCAATAAGTATTATGCATAACATGGAAAGAACTGTAGTAAAATACCTCTGTAACATACTCTCGGGCCGATAGTATAGTGGTAGTACAGTACATTCGCATTGTACAGACGGGGGTTCGATTCCCCCCCGGTCCACATATAAACTATTTTAGAAAGTACTTACTAGGAACTATAGTCATTTCTACTAAGCTACCACATTCTTTGCAAAATTCTCTTGTCCTAAAATTACCTTCAATCTCTACACCTATTTCCTGTG
>CAZBML010000015.1:0-13450 GCA_964493295.1 uncultured Pseudomonadales bacterium
GCCAAGTACAACAACACGTCTTTGCGTGGTGGCAGGGCACTGTCCAAGACACTCACTCGCTCCGTCAAGACGTTTGGGTCTAGTTTTGAGAGCAAAGATACTTTGTTGGTCATACTCTCTAGTTCAGTGGATTTTACTTCGATTTTGGCGAGTAATTTGGTCGCATTTTGGTAAAGGGGGAACACGACCAAAACCAGCAGGATCACGATCAAAAATGTCAGTCCACCGGCCATCACCATCAATTTGTGTCGTACTATCCACATTCCTATTTCCCTCCCTTAGGCAATGTCAAAGCCAAATTCATCTGATAGGTGCCATCCTTGTTCTTTGTCAGCCCACGACTGATGGCCTGGGTAAAATATTCCGTATCTCCCTGGTAATAGCTCAGCAGTTTACCCAGAGCCCCCACAGTATCGGCTGTATACTGCACATTCAAGATATTGTCTTCCTCAAATCCCACTCCAGTCACATGTGTACCAGCTATGCTTGTAGCAAATATTTTCTGTAGCGACTCGCGAGTTAGTGAACGATCAGCCAAAAACCCGGTTACCAGTTTGAGCCGGCTTTTGAGATATACTTGTTGGGCACTAGCCTGGGTCAATCCCTGCATCTCTTTTGTCGTAGAAAGTAGTTTAGTCTCGATCCCCGATAGTTGTCGGCTCAGCACCAAGCTCCACATCGACATCGAGACAATAGCAATGATTACCAATATCAGCCCAAAGATCGAGTAGCGCAACAACTTTCGCTCTTGCTGATAATCTTTCTCACTCAGCGTTTGTCGGTTTTTGAGTAAATTTGTTTTAATGTTGACCATTTAAAAGACCCTCTGTGACAAACCTACGGCTACCGAGTAAACTGCTTTTTCTCTCGGAATAACTATCCCTCTCCCTGGCTTGGCCGTGGCAAAGGGATCTGCTACCACAACCTCAATCCCCCCAAAACTCTCCGAAAGATACGAGCCGAATTCTGGCAAATAAGCTCCACCTCCAGATAGTACTATCCGACCAACTCTAGTTTTACGCGAAGTCAAATGGTACTCCATGGCTTTGCGGATCTCTCCGACAATATTATTTAAGATGATCAACAGTCCAGTTCTTACTTTCCCCTCGACTTGCGCCTGATCTAGTCCATATGTTCGCTTGTATTCTTCGGCCTGGGGGAGGGGGAGTGATAATGATTGGGCTAGTGCTCTAGTCAAAGCCACTCCACCTGACTCAGCGACATATGAAAACGACAATGAAGCTCCATCTACTATGGCCAGGACGCTAGACATCGACCCCATATGGACAATCAAACTAGTTGTAGCGGGAATTCCAAAAGTTAGTGATCTGGCAGTCGCAACCATCTCGCTCTCGATGGCAATAGGCTCCAAACCGGTCGAGGTCAAAAAATCGACCATCGCCTGGAGATATTTTTTCGGGGCGGCAACCAGGTAAACTAGCATTTTCTTCTCGCTTGATCCAGCCACTTGCGACTCCAGGATCGAAAAGTCCAGCTCGACTTCAGCGACAGGGATCGGGACAAACTGCTCTGCCTCCCACTTGATCGCAGAGCTTAGTTCTGCTTCTGACATCTGAGGCATGCTCAATATCCGGCTATATACTTTACTCTCGGGTACGGCGACCACGACCCGTTTATCTCTGATTTTGAGGCTACTCACTAGTTGTTTCACTACCGGACCTAGCTTGGCACCTACTTCAGGGTTGGTAAAATCTATTGAACCAGCTGGGTTTACCGCGAGCCCCACTGCATCCACACTAAACCCTCGCGATCCCATCAAACTAGATTGGGTTATTTTGATACTCGATGATCCGATATCTAGTCCAAAGTATGCAGTCATGGGCAGGCATTCTCCTTTAATTATTTTATAAAACTTCTTTTACTATAGTTCCACCCGCAAACACAGCGTAATCAAAAATCGATGGGGGTGCATCTAAACCTCGCCTAACTTCGATTTCCTTTCTGGCGTCACCACCAGTCGCTTTTGATTGTATTAAATATAGCTGATTTTGGAGGCCAGATCCAGATACAGAAATCGTCGCTCCCGCATAAATTGGCTTGATTCTCAGGGATGTCGTTCCTGCAGGGACCGAGTACCCAGCTCCAGATACTCTACTTAGATAAGTACTACCACCGTCTACGCTTGCCGTAAACGAGTTGGTAGTCGAGAGCGTACTACAGCTAGAGGAGTTGTAATAACGTCGCACGACCGCATTACTCCCTTCTTGCATGGCAGTGACCTCAATCGCCGCTGGAGTCGTCTGGGACCCTTCCGTACAGCTTGAGATATTCTCGGTCGGATCAGTTTTGCGCGTCCAGGCAATAGTCAGGGGATTAGCTATGTTGTAGCCACTCAAATCTAGGTGAGCAGTCTCTCCCTCTCTCACATACAAACCATAACTCGTAGTTGTACTTACGGCATAATCTCCTTGCAACTGACCAGAAGCGTCGGTAAAACTAGTCGTCCCACTTGGCACTGAGCCTTGGCGCAACGCATTTAATGCTTGTTCCACCCCGGTTTCAGCGACCGCAAATGCCGCACTACTTTCTTTTTCTTGTCTCGACAAAACAGTATCCGACAGACTCCTCGATGCCACAGACATCACAATTGCTACAACTACCCCAATTATAATCAACAAAATTAACCCAATTTGCCCAGACTTTACATTACTTTGCATGCCTCTATCAAAGCAAACTTGACGTCATTCGTCAAACTCGCCATACTGGCTCTAATGTTGATAAATTGTAAATTGAAAATTGTAAATTACCACAAGTTACAGGGTTTCACTCTGATTGAACTGTTGATCGTCATGGCTATTCTAGGTATCCTCTCTGCTCTGGGTATCGGCAACTTTGCTTCCGCCCAAATCAAGG
Source organism: uncultured Pseudomonadales bacterium (assembly GCA_964493295.1). Taxonomy (GTDB): domain Bacteria; phylum Patescibacteriota; class Microgenomatia; order UBA1400; family UBA12108; genus CAJAUT01. Next base: position 2,875 of record CAZBML010000015.1, read on the forward strand.
CTCGCGACGTAGCTCGCAAAAGCGATCTTGCCACAATCGCCAAAAGTCTCGAGGCCTACGCCAACGATCATCGGAGCTATCCCTCCTCCGATACTAGCAACGTCATTATTTGTCAGCCCAGTTCTGGCCTTACCTGCACCTGGGGGAGCGCTTTCACCGATGGCACCACTCTCTACATGGCCAAACTACCAGAGGACCCAAATGGCGAGTACCAATACATCTCAACTGGCGATACCTACACGCTTTACGCTCACTTAGAAAACGCCAACGACCCCAAGATTGTCACTATTACTCCATCTATCGATTGTGGCAGTGTCTCACAACCCTGTAATTACAAATTATCTTCGAGCAACGTGCAATGATCCAACCAACAAAAAAATTCCATCCTCGATCTCCTCTTAAACTAGGATTTACTCTCATCGAACTACTCATCGTCATTGCGATTATGGGTATTCTTGTTGCTCTCCTTCTACCCAACTTAGCAAGTGCCCGTGAACGCGCCCGCGATTCCAGGCGCAAAACCGACTTGAGCAATATCCAGACCGCTCTTCGCCTTTACTATAGTGACAATCAGTCTTTCCCAGATACAACCACCTTGACTGCCCTCTGGGGTAGCGCTTTATCTAGCAACAACAATACCTATATGGCTGTCCTCCCTCGTGATCCTTCTTCCGCCCCAGGTGCCATTATCAACTATGGGTATAGCTCCGATGGCGACACATATATTCTAGTCTCTACCCTCGAAAATCTCTCCGATGCCGAGATCGCGGCTTCTCAGCTACGCTGTCCAAGTACTTATTCTGGGTACTCAGGCACCAAAGATGCCAGTTCCAACTACGTCGTCTGTGAGGAATAATTTATGACACATCAAACCAAGGGTGGTTTTACTCTCATCGAGCTCCTCATTGTGATCGCGATCATTGCGATCCTCCTCGCTGTTGGCACAACTAGCTACCTCACAGCCTCCAAGCAAAGTCGCGATTCCAGGCGCAAAACCGATCTCGAACAAATCCGTCAAGCACTAGAAATGTATCGCTCAGAGAATGGCACCTATCCCTCCCAGGGCGCCGGCAACACACCCTCAGGATTGACTCCGACCTACATCACGACCATACCATCAGACCCCAAAGAGGGTACCTACTACTATAGTGTCGGTACACCCGCCACTACTTATGCCCTTTGTGCTACCCTCGAAATCGTTCCCGCTAGCCCAGTCAGCGGTTGTGGAACAGGCAACAACTACAAAGTTCAGAATCCATGAAGCATCGATCAGGTTATACTCTAATCGAATTAATCGTCGTCATTTCGATCGTCGCTATCCTTGTTAGTTTTGGTTTTTCGGCCTATACCAAATCACAAAAACGCCAAATCGGTCAAACAGCAGGTGAGCAGATCATCAGTTTCCTGCAGGAACAACAAAAAATCGCCAATATTGGCAAAAAAGCTTGTAGTGGCAAGTTCATCGGCCAACAGGTTGTCTTTACTACCCCCAACTCCTTATCTCCCACTAGTCTCTGCGATGGTGACTCCGTCTCAGGTGAGTCCATTACTATCACAGGTGTCACCTCCCTGAGCGCCTCTACCATGACAGTTATTTTTAACCCGCTCTCGCGGGGGATCGACTTGGGAGGATCTAGTGAGCTCATTTTGACCTACCAAACTTCCTCTTCATCTACTTACACCATCAAACTGACCAGTTCGGGCACAATCGAGTACGAGGGCGCGCAATGATCATCAAACAGGGGACCTCGATCATCGAAATAGTTATCGCCGCCGCCCTCATCAGTGTCACTGTCATTGCCGCTCTTGGTCTGACCAACCGCTCACAAAAACAAAATACCTACTCTCGCGACCTAGCCGAAGCCACCAAGTACACAACTCAAGCGGCCGACTGGATGCGTACCCAGCGTGATATTGTTGGTTGGGCCACCATGGCAGACAAAATGACGACCGATGGCAACGATAGTGTTTATTGCCTCAACAACTTTCCCGCAACCGACTCCGATTTTACCTCGCTAAGTGCAGGAGCTTGCACGTCTGGAGATTATATTCCTGGTACTCTCTTTACTCGCTATGCTATTGTCGATACCACAAACATCAATACTGGCGTGATCAAAGTCTTCCTCACTGTCACTTGGATGGAAAACGAAGCCCGCGAATCAACGATCGAACTGGAGCTCACCCAATGGCACTAAAAAAATCTGGCTTTTCGCTCATCGAACTAATAGTAGTGATCGGCCTCCTCAGTCTCCTCATGCTCGCGATCTCTTCCACCATGCTCATGACTATTGTCAGTAGCAACCGCATCCGCACCTCAGCCAAAGTCAAACAAGCCGGCAACTATGCGATAGGTCAAATGCAAAGTCTCTTGCGTAGTGCCAAAAATGTCACTAGCTGTACTTCGCCAGAATCAATCGTTTTCATCAATTACGACGGAGGCCAAACCGAACTCCTCGCCGAGGCAGATACTAACAATCTCACTCGCATCGCCTCCAACTCTGGCACCTACTTAACTCCCGACAATTTATCCACCACCAACTTTAACCTCACTTGCGAGCCAAGCGACGCCGATCCCTCACTGGTCAAAATCTCCTTTGATCTCGCAGATACAGTGACAACTCGCGAACTAGAAAATCCTGTCCTACACTTTGAAACTTCTGTCAACCTAAGAAACCAATAATTTGATCACCAAACAACAAAGCAATCACAATCCCCAAAGTCATAAACGGGACAAAAGGGACATTGTCTTTCCTCGACTTTATTTTGCTCACAATGAGCACAATCCCAACCACAGCGCCCAGCACAAAACTAGCTAACAAGGCGACCAGTCCCTTTGGCCACCCAAGCAAGATCCCCATATACATCGCGACGTACATATCGCCCTCTGCCATCCCACGACCTTTAGTCAGTTTATATATAGCCCAAAAAAACGTATAAAAAATCGCCCCTACCACTACACTGACCACCAAATCTCTAGGATTGTATACCTGGTAATACCACAAAACCAATCGGTACGAGGCAACTAGCAAGCTCCCGATCCAGACGATGTTTAGCAGTACTACTCCATAAAATAAATCGGCCACTGTCAAGATTGCGAGGATTATCCCACTCACCAACCAAAATCCGGGTTGGATAATTGACAGAGGCGCACTAACCAATCTAAAAAACCAAAACCCGACCGCCAGCCACCAGACAAATAATAGTCCCACCATCATCTCGACAATCGGGTAGCGGTAGGAAAGGGGAGTATGACAACAACGACTTTTACCTCGATACAATACAAAACTCACAATCGGGATCAGATCATACCACGACAGTGTTTTCCGACAGTAATCGCAATGAGACCTACCTCGAACCCAATCTTCATCTTTCATTGTCCGATCTATCAACACATTTACAAAACTACCAACTGCACTACCCAAAAAAAATGTGAGAATGAAATACATCATTCTCACATTCTAACAGTTATATCCTGAGCTTGTCGAAGGATTATGGCAGACAGATATAACAACCAGTTGCCGCGTCCGAGGTGAGTGCACCTACACAGGTTGCAGGTGGGCACGCATCAGTGGGGAAGTCACTTGGCAACGAATTATTCAAAGCAGTATGCGCGGCGTCAGTACATCTAGTCCATGCTTCTTCTCTAAAGGAGGCCGACTTGGGCACAAAACAAACATATGTGCTCTCTCCTGAAACGCCGGAGTTGTAGATCGAGAGGTAATTAGAGGCGTTGGGATCGACAATGCGTGACGCAAAAGAGGCTTTGATTTCTGCCGTGCCTCCACTAGACAATACATCCAAAATATCTACAGCATCCACACCCACAGCGGTACCTGCGGCATTCAATTCCAATAAATTATTCGAAGACACTCCTCCAGCAGGATCTGTCCATGTATTATTACTCGCACCATTGGTCATCCACGGATAAAAGCCTTTGGCCGCATAAAACCGATCCACTGCCGAGATCAACTGTTCCGCATCAGAGCGAGATCCAGTATCGCGACCACGATTGATTTGCTCGATTGGATTTATCGACGCAAGCACAGCTACCGCGAGGATACCTAGCACCGCAATTACTATCAACAACTCAATCATGGTGAAACCAAACTTTTTAACCCTACTGATAAACATATGTTCTCCTTTTTGAGTTCGATCTCGAACTCGATTATCTCCTCTATAACATCATATTAGAACGCACTAGTCAAGTTGTAAATCGGGACAATGATCGCAACTATCAAAAACCCAACCCCCAAGCCTAGGAGAGCCATAATAATTGGCTCCATCGCGGTCGAGAGATTTTTGATCGCATGCTCAGACTCATTTTCAAAATATCCAGCGACCCGATTGAGTATTTCATCTAGCTTACCGGTTTGCTCTCCAACGGAGGTCATCTGGGACACAATCATGGGGAAAACGGGATGTTTGGCTAACGAGGTGGCTAGCGGATTACCTTTCTCGACATCTTTTGCAACTTCATCTAGTGCTCTACGCATCACTTCGCTGTCAGCCACCTCTTTCACAATCCTCAGTGACTCAACAAGCGATACTCCAGCCGAAGCGAGGAGAGCAAGTGTGCGGTTGAACTCGGCCATCAAGACCATCGACTTGATTTTGCCAAATATCGGTAGTTTTAGCACGATCACATCATATTGATATGATCCTATTTTCGTATTTTTCCACTGTTTAAAGGCATAGCTACCACCGGCAATCACAAGCCCCATCACATACCAAAACTTGACCATAAAATCCGAGATGGAGATAAGGAGTTGAGTAACAAACGGCAGTTTAATATCAAAGTCTTTATACATCACAGTCAATTTCGGCAACACAAAGATCATCATTACAATAGAGACCAGGAGCATACCCACGAGCACAATAATCGGGTAGATCATGGCTCCCTTGGTCTTCTCACGAAACTCACGTTGTTTCTCCAGTGTGTCGGCTAGTCGCATGAGGATGGTATCGAGTACACCTGCCGATTCTCCCGCTCTAACAAGGGCAATATATACCCGCGAAAAAGTCTCTGGGTGATGCAATAGAGAATCAGCAAAAGTCGATCCTCCCTCGATCGATCGCAAAACATCTGCCACTTTAGTTTGCAACGCTGGCGGCACTTGCATCTGCAAAATTGATAAGGCGTCAGTGAGGGGTAGACCTGCCCCAATCATCGTGGACAACTGCCGGGTAAAGTTCACCACGTCATCAAACTTTACTTTTTGTCCAAGCGAAAAAAGCGATTTGCCTGCGTTCAATTCATGCAACTCAACAATGATTAGTTTTTGGTCGCGTAGGACAGAGACTGCCGCATCCTGGTTTTGTGCCTCAACTATCCCTTTCCTCAGCTCTCCCTTCTCGCTGCGAGCTTTAAACCTGTATCTCTGCATATATTATTTTACAGCTCCCACCAACCTATTTAGTTCATCGACATTCAAAGCATATTCACGGGCAGTTGTTAGACTAATTTTCCCATCCCTATATGCCTCTACGAGCGACATATCCAGTGTTTTCATTCCCATGTCAGTTGAGGTTTGCATTACGTTTGACAACATATGACTCTTACCATCACGTATCAAGGATCTCACCGCGGGGTTAGCTATCAGGACTTCAACGACGGCAACGCGCTCACCATTCTCCGAGGCAATTAATCGTTGCGAAATCACGGCGGCAAGCGATAGTGCCAATTGACCTCTGATTTGTTGTTGCTCTTTTTCAGGGAAAACATCGATAATACGATCGATTGTTTGGGCCGCCGAATTGGTATGCAGGGTAGCAAGTACCAGGTGACCAGTTTCTGCAATAGTCAAAGCCGCCTCAATCGTCTCATAGTCGCGCATTTCACCCACGAGCACCACATTGGGATCTTCACGTAAAACCGATTTTAATGCGACGCCCCAAGAGTGAGTATCAGCGTGCAGTTCCCGTTGAGAAAAGATGCTCTTTACAGGAGTATGGACATACTCAACTGGATCTTCGATCGTGATGATGTGTTCACTGCGTCCTTCGTTGATTCGTTTGATCATCGCCGCCATGGTTGTGGATTTTCCATGACCTGTTGGGCCAGTTACCAGGATCAATCCTTGTTTGATTTCGGTCAGCTGACCAATGATTGGCGGTAAATGCAACTCCTCGAGAGTTCTAATCTCGGCAGGAATATAGCGCAGGGCCGCGGCCACGTTGCCTTTTTCGTAATACACATTAACCCGGAACCTTGCCCCACCAGGGAGCGAATGAGAAAAATCTAACTCCCTATCTACTTTGAGCAACTCGCGTTGTTGTTCACTCAGGATCGAGTTGATTAGTTCCTCACTCATGGCAGGGGTCACAACGCTCGATTCAGGTAGTGTCAACAGTTTGCCATGCAACCTTAGCATCGGGGGGACTCCTACCATTATATGGATATCCGAAGCTTTGTACTGGACACACATCTCTAATATTTGTTTCATTTCCATATTTGCTCCTTTATGTCTTGGCTACGCGCATAACTTCTTCTACAGAAGTCACGCCCTCTAGTACTTTGAGATATCCATCTTGTTCCATGAGTACCATTCCATCACCCACAGCGGCCTGTTCTATCTGCAAGGCTGGTGATCTCTCTAGAATCAGTTTACCAATTTTCTCAGTCACTTTTAAAACCTCAAAAATAGCTATTCGTCCTTTATATCCAGTATCTCCACACTTTTCGCATTTTCTCCCTCGGGTCAGCATAATTGGTTTTCCTCCTTGTTGGGAGACGTATGCGTCATACAAAGGGCCTAGCACCTTCTTGATTTCTTCTAGTACTGGCCCTGGTGGGGCATATTTTTCACTACAATTATCACAAATTTTGCGCAACACTCTTTGGGCCACCACACATGTCATCGAAGAAGCCAGCAAAAACGGTTCCGCTTGCATATCAAGTAGCCGAGGCAGAGCACCGGCACTAGAGTTGGTATGTAAGGTCGAGAATACTAAATGTCCTGTGAGAGATGCCTGGATAGCAAGATCGGCAGTCTCGTTATCACGGATCTCTCCCACCATAATTATATTTGGATCTTGGCGTAAAAACGACCGCAGTCCTGTCGCAAACGAGAGCCCCGCTTTGACGTTGATTTGCACTTGGTTCACCCCATCGATTTGGTACTCGACTGGATCCTCGAGGGTCACTATATTGACTCGCGCTGTGTTTAACATGTGCAAAACTGAGTAGAGGGTAGTGGTTTTACCAGATCCCGTGGGACCAGTAATCAAAACGATGCCGTGTGGTACCTTGATCGATTCTTCCACTATTTTGAGCGCCATCCCTCGTAGACCCAGCTCACTTAGACTTGGTACATTGGTTGTTTTACGCAACAACCGCATCACGATTTTTTCACCGTCGACGGTAGGGAGTGATGAAACACGCAAATCTACCTCTTGATCCTCAGCCCGGAAACTAAAGCGTCCATCCTGAGGCAAACGTCGTTCGTCAATCTTTAATTCAGCCAAGATCTTGATACGTGACACCACCGCTTCATGCACTTTACGTGGCAGGACCAGTTTTTCCTGTAAAATACCGTCAATGCGATACCGTACTCGAGTGTGAGTCTCGAGAGGTTCGATGTGAACATCCGACGCCCTTGCCTTGACCGCAAACTCCAGAATTGTGGCGACGATTTTGGCGATTGGTGCTTCACGAATCACGTCTCCGATTTTTTCGATATCATAAACTTTTGAACTCGCCTCATAATCTACCGACTCCTTTAGCACTTGACTAACTTCAGCGGATAATCCTTGTGAATAACGCCTTGGTATTTCATCAATCAATTCCTCTTTGATTGCCATAAATGGCTTTACTTTGGTGCCAGATTTTGCCTCCAAAAACGCGATCGATTGCAGATCTAGTGGATTAGCCATTGCCACCGACAATAATTTTGTTTTTGTCTCAAATTCAAAAGGCAATGCCTGGTAATGCTCAGCTACAGATTCAGGGATTTTTGCCAAAGCCTCAGGCGAAGAAGCCAACTCAGTCAGACTCACAAATGGAACATTATATAGTTTTGCTTTAGCTTTTATCAGCGTGATATTGTCAACTACTCCAGATTTCTCTACCAACTCATCTAGTGATTTACCGCTGGCATAACTTTCCTGTTCTAGACGTGAAAAATCGAGGTCCGACAAAAGACCATCCTTTTTGAGGATGAGGGCAAGATCCTGCATAGATTTATAATATCACTATTACTGTACGCTGTAAGCTTTTCACTGTAAGCTAACCATATGCATTCATTTATTATCGGTGGGGGAAATAGTGCCTCTCGCACCCAGTACATTCAAGACTTGCTTACAGCACAACCTACCGAGCTCATCCATCTCTACGCCGAAAAATCCGTACTTACGATCAAGCAAATCCAGGATTTAAACGCTCCACTTAGTATCTCCCCTAGGTTGCCTCGCCTAGTTTGGATCGAAGAAGCCAATTTGCTCACAGTCCCCGCACAAAATGCCCTCCTCAAAATGCTGGAAGAACCCCCAGTCTCAACAAATTTTTATTTAACCTTGGGTTCAATTACTTCGCTCCTCCCGACTATTCGCTCCCGCACTACCCTTATCAATTTGCCAAATACGCCCAACTTGCCTGATTTAGCCAATTTGTCCGACCTAAAACAAATCATGGCTCTCTCTCCCGGGGACCGTCTCACTGCTATTATCAAACGAGATCGATCAGAAACTATCACTTGGCTTACCCAAATCGAGTCAGCCTTAAAAGACAAGTTATCTCTCACAACCCTAACTCCCTCCAGCACCAAAACACTAGCCAAAATCGCGCGTCTAGCCCTCCAAGCACACCTCGAACTGCTCGCCAATTGTAGTGTTAGTCTCGTCACCCAAAACTTCTATCTCTTACTACCTCACACCAGATCGACCAAGTAGACGACTCCTAAGCCCCCTGCTACAATCGACTGTGCTATAGTTACTTTTCTATTAGGCCAATGAGCCTAATTTGGCTTATTTAGGCTGATTTTTATGGTTAAATCTTCATACAATGCATCTGATATTAAAGTTCTCGAAGGATTAGAGCCTGTCCGTAAACGACCAGGTATGTATATCGGTTCAACCGATGAGCGTGGTATCCAAGAATTACTCAAAGAAATTACCGACAATAGCGTAGATGAAGCAATCGCCGGATATGCCAAAAATGTCTACATCACTCTAGGGGCAAACGGCTACGCCACTATCTCGGACGATGGCCGCGGCATCCCGACCGACATGCACCCATCAGGTGTTTCGGCCCTCGAGATCGCCATGACCAAGCTCCACGCGGGCGGCAAATTTGAGGAGACTGCCTACCAAGCTTCTGGTGGACTCCATGGTGTGGGTGCCTCTGCCGTCAATGCACTCTCGTCTCATATGACTGTGATCGTCAAGCGGGCTGGTCAGTACCACATGCAGGCATATCAGATCGGCAATCCAGATTACCCAGTCAAAATCATTGCTGAATCAGAAGTAAAAAAACTTTTAGTTCCTGGTCACGAGCATTTATTAACTGACGAGACCGGGACCTACACCACCTTTATTCCTGACAAAACTATTTTTAAGAAAACCATCGAATTTGAGTATCGCAGTATCAAGACTCGCGTACGTGAGCGCGCTTACTTGGTCCCCAAACTTTATTTCCACCTAAATGATGAAACTTCGGGCGAATCAACCAATTTCTATTTTGAATCCGGCATCAAATCTCTCGTAGCACATCTTAATACTCACAAAAAAGCACTGCATGATGTGGTCTATATGACCGGCTCTGAAACAGTCGAAAACTTGAAAATTGGTGTCGAGGTAGCTTTCCAGTACAACGATAGTTTTTCCGAAAATATCTTGAGTTTTGCCAACGTTATCCGCACCTACGATGGAGGTACTCACCTGACCGGTTTCCGCACAGCCTTGACCAAAGTCATCAAAGATTACATGGCCAAGAAAATGGGGGATAAAAACAAAATCGAACTCTCTGGTGATGATCTCAAAGAAGGTTTGACCGCCGTGGTCTTTATCAAAATGAGCTCCTCCGAGATCCAGTTCGAGTCTCAAACCAAATCCAAGCTCAACAACATGGAAGCCCAGTCTGCAGTTTATTCCATTGTAAAATCCCAACTCGAAACTTACCTCGAAGAACATCCGAGCGAAGCCAAGAAAATGCTGGAAAAAGCCGAGCTGGCCGCTCGCGCTCGCATGGCCGCTAGGGCCGCCCGTGATGCCGTGGTACGCAAAGGCGTGCTCGAGGGCACGACCCTACCAGGCAAACTCGCCGACTGTCAGGAAAAAGACCCCTCGCTCTGCGAAATCTATATCGTCGAGGGTGATTCCGCCGGTGGATCCGCCAAGCAGGGGAGGGACCGCCGCTTCCAGGCCATCTTCCCACTTAGAGGTAAGATCTTAAATACCGAACGAGCAAGACTGGACAAAATAATTGCCTTCGAAGAACTCAAGAACTTGGTTGTCGCCCTCGGCACTGGTATTGGTGAGACTTACAACGCCGATCGTCTTCGCTACCACCGTGTGATTCTCATGAATGATGCCGACGTCGATGGTGAACACATTACCACGCTCGCTCTCACTTTCTTCTATC
>CAZBML010000016.1:0-13301 GCA_964493295.1 uncultured Pseudomonadales bacterium
TCGACAAGCTTGTATCTATATAAATGCTAGTTGATCCACCAAATCCTCTGGACTATATACCGGGATCCCTCCATTTCTGATGATCTCTACACTCCCATGGTAGCTAGCCTGCGTAATCGGCCCTGGCACCACATACACATTCTTACCTTCTTCTCCTGCCGCATTCACCGTGATCTTTACCCCGCTCCTCCTCGGACACTCTGTGACCAAGATCGCTTGCGCGAGGTGAGCCATTAGCTTGTCCCGCTCCCGGAATTTGTCTCGTGTCGGCTTTACCCCTTTGCCATACTCACTCACCAGTAACCCACCATCCGCTAAAATCCTCTTTTTGAGCTGTTCATGCTCAGGGGGATAGCAGAGATCTACCCCGTGCCCGAGTACTGCGAGGGTAGACCCCTCAAAATCCAACGCAGTCTCATGTGCCACCCTATCCACTCCCCTCGCCAGCCCAGACACAATGCACCATTTTTCTCCTACTAGTTGCTCTACAAATCGCCTGGTCACCTCCCTACCATACTCGCTCATCCACCTCGTCCCCACCACAGCTATCCGCTTTGCTTTCAAACAATCCTGGTTCCCCAACAAATACAAATCCGCCATAGTTATTAGCTATATAATACACAAACACCCTCCTCGATGTTTCTGCATAACGAGGAGGGTGTTTCAATATATTTAGATTTGATGTCTATTACCATCATTAGGAACAAAATATGCCATCTCAGCCCTTCCAGGGTGAGGTATCCTTGGAGCTTCTACTTGCACCACAACGCAGTGCACAACCTTTTCGACATCTTCTAGAACTGCATGTACGTCGAACTCTTCAGGAACTTCCAATCCCAACTCTCGAAACTTCTCAGCTGTCATAGCTGGCATATATCTTCACCTCCTTTCAAATTTCGGCAATAAAAAACCCGCCTCTTTGGTGCGGGTTTGTGTTATTTTGCCTTTTAATTAAGCTTTTTTACACCAAACCCGCCTCTCCCCAAATAAGGAGGTGTTTAACGGTAATGGTATTAAAACGAGCTTGTGTCATAACTTCTATCCATTCTACCTAAGTAACATGTCAGGTCAATATATCAGAGTATATCAAATTGCGTGAAATTCCTGGTTACTTTTGCGCAGTGTAGTGGATTCTGACGTAGTCATAACCGTCACACAAGCAAAAACGTAATCAGGAGTTGCACATTCCACTAGTTCTCTCTCGTTCCCAACCACTCCGCCAATTCTGACAATACCTCATCTTTGTTGGCCAACAGTCTCGCTTCTGCCATGTGCTCTCGGATTGCCTCCTGCGTCTTCTCCTTCCCGTACATCGTGGCATATGTTTTCTTACCCTTTTTCGCCATATCTTTGTCATACCCCAGATAGTCGTCGCGTAGCTGGAATATCCATCCCAGTTCCATCCCGATTTTTTCGAGTCGATCTAGTAGTTCTTTATCTGCACCCCCCAGGGTGGCACCCAGTAGTAGTGGTAGTACACAGCTATACTCCCCCGACTTGATCGCCAATATCTTTAGGATCGTCTCATCATCGGCGATATCTAGGCCATCCAGCGTCTGTCCATATCCCACCCGAGTAACGTATTTGCCCCACACTGCCATCGCAACGTTCACGTGCTTTGCCGGCAATTTGAGCGCACTCAAATTTTCTATTCCCCAGCCAAAGGTGTAGTCGCCCGCGAGCATCGAGACAAAGTTGCCTACATGCTGGTTGTCGTACCTGGCAATCATGCTAGGGACTCCGCGCCTAATCATATCTCTATCCATAAAATCGTCTTGGATCAACAGGCCCAGGTGAAAGATCTCCATCACGACCCCTGCCCTTACTATTTCCTGTTTTCTAATCCCTAATTCCTGTCCACTCAATTGATATCCCAAGATCACGAGCATCGCCCGCAACCTTTTGCCACCCACCGACAGCTCCTTCATCGCTTCTAAAATCGGTACTAAATGGGGCGAAATCTCCCTTACCTCTGCCAATCTCTTCTCCAGCTCCTCCGCAATCCCCTGATTAATTCTGGCCTTATACTCATCAATAATACTTTGTAGTAATTTATCCATTACAGTATTGTAACAAAACTATAATACCTAATTTCTAGGCCTCATCTCTGAAACTGTACGATGCAATTCATTCGCTACCATAGCTGGAATTACAGGATCTATTTTCAGCAATTGATTATAGCTCGTTCTTAATCTACTTAATTCTGACTCACTACCCCTCAACAGCGCGATTCCACTCAGCACCATGCTAATGCTAGAAAATGATAAACTAATATCGACAGCTAAGTCTGAAACCGATTCCAAGCTACTGCTTTCGGATAATAGCTTCGCATATCGATATATTCTTTCTACTGGATTATAGTATATATCTCCTTCAGGAACGCCATTCCACTGTCTCCTCAAGTCTTCAGCCCATATTCCCTCACATATTCCTACATAACTTGGTATATCGTAGTAACCAGCCATTACCATATCAAAATCTAAATTTCTTGGATTGCTGTATTGGAGTGATCCGTAAACTACAGGAATCACACCGCCTGCATCTAAGGTTTGTCGTTGACCTTCAAAATATTTGCGAGCTATTTCCCATCCCTCAATGACTAACCTGTTATTAGTCTTTTCAGGAAGCACTGTCAAACTCTGTAATCTTTTCAAGTAAGCCGGTATCACACTACCAATTAACTTATTGTTTCCCATCAAAGTTGAAATATCTTGTATATCCGAGGTGGAATAGCCCTCCCTTTTCATACCTCTAAATAGTACTTGATAGTTCTCGGACAACTTATTCATCCGAATGATTATATATCCTATAATAAGAAAAGCAACCACTAAAAAAAATTAATCCAACAGTTTCCCCTCTTTCAGTACCTCCACCCCATCAATTGTCAGCACACTACCTGGTAGTCGCATATCCTTCACTATATCCCAGTGGATCGCAGACTCGTTCTCTCCCCCACCCCGCTTTTCTCTATACGCACGCCCTAGAGCCATGTGGATCGTCCCACCGATCTTCTCGTCAAACAGGGTATTTAGCATGGCTCGCTTGATATTAAAGTTGGCGCCGATCGCAAACTCGCCCAGATACTTGGCTCCCGGATCGGTCTCCAACATCTTTAGCAACTGTGCCTCGCCCCTCTCGGCCTTGGCATTTATCACTTTGCCATCCCTAAACTCTAGGTGGATCCCAGACACCTCGGTGCCATACGCCAGGGTTGGCAGGTCAAAGTAGACCTCCCCGTTTACCCCGTCCGTCACCGGTGCCAAGAAACACTCGCCATCTGGTATATTGCGCTCCCCGTAGCAGGCTTGGGCCAGTCTCCCCTTGATATTCACGTATAGATCGGTCATCTTGCCCAGCACATGGACCTAGCTCCCCTCGTCCATGACTTTCTCTAGCCCCTTCAGGTCTTTTTCCATTTTTTTGTAGTCCACGAGACACGCATTAAAGTAAAACTCGCGGAGCCACTCGGTCGAGACGCCTGCCTCCTGCGCCGTCCCATCGGTTGGGTACTCTGTCAGGATCCATCTATCACTATCGATCATCGGATCCATCAGTGGGCGCAGTAGTTTGGATCGCTTCGCTATTTTGTCCGGATCTATCTGGGAAAGTTCACGGCTATTATTCTCGGTATAAATCCGCACGTAGGCGTCTGCCCACTTGATCTTGGTTTTGATTACCTCTTCTGGTACATACGATATCTGCCATTCATTGGCGTTGTTGTAAAAGGTATAGCCTGTACCGGTCGCTTCGATATCAAACATAGGGTAGGCACCACGCTTCAGCACCTCGAGATACACGGCTTTACCTAGCGCCATCCCCGCCTCAGATACGGTGATTAGCACTTTTTCCTTTGGCTTGATCGAGAGCGAGTGGTCCACCAATATCTTTGCTAGTTCAACATCTTTTTCGCTTGGTTGCATTCGCAAAGTATACCTTAGATTTAAAAACTTGAGAACCTGCCTGCTGTACGGGCAGGCTTGTGATTGGAGCTTACTTTCGCGTCACGGTCAGTAGCACTGCGTCACTCTCGCTCAGCGAGATCTCGCGCCGCAAACTAGCCCCAGCAATGTTCACTTCGGTATTGAGGACTCGTCCCGACAAATACTCCTCTTTGACGTTGTAGATCCCGTCCGCTATCCCCACGATTGTCAGGGGGAAGAGTTCGTCGTGTTTGCCCGCTGGATCATAATTGGTGGCTAGTACCCGTACCACTCCACTAGCATCATTTGTCGCGATAGATGTGACGTAGGTACCATTGCCTATCGTAGGCAAGCGCGCACCATCTAGTTTAGAGATCATCTCCCAGGCTTTAAAGCGAGGCTTTTTCATCACAGCGCCGTACTTGGGGTTGGTCACCATGCCCCACCCTCCGTGGAGCTGTTTGTCGCCCGGTGCTCCGTCCATCACCTCAAATGCTAGCGCTAGGTCAATGGCCGTATCTGCGAGGGCTGTATTTACAGCCAAAAAGTGCGCTCCTGCCCATCTGCCATCATACGACGCCGATCTCTCTGGGTTTACTCCCCATTCAGAGATATATAGATCCTGCGACCTGGCGATCCGTGTCTGCATCATTTCTTTGGCGGTTGTAGCGTCTTTGACAAAGTCATCGACATTCGCACTATATCTATGCCAGGAGAAAAAATCGATCCGGACCGATTCATCTAGTTTGTCATAAAACCCAGTCACCCATGCGGGATAAAACCCGGTCGTAGCCGGCCCGCCGATCTTAAATGGCTTTACTCCACTCACTCGGTTGGCGGCATTAGCGGCAGTCGCATACAAAGTCACATAATTTTTGGCACCCCCCATTTTCCATCCGCCAAACAAATCAGGCTCATTCCAGACCTCGTAGATCACATTGTTTAGCCCACCCCGATAATCCCTAGAGTAGTGCGCGACGGTCGCGGCCACCACCTGGCCCCACTCCCCCCAGTCACTGGGGAAATCGAGGATATCACCCTTGGAAATAGCCGGTGGCATATACGAAATCGAGAAATAAGGTAGGGCCCCAGCGGCGATAATATCGCCGACCATAGCATCCAGCTTGGTCCAGTCATAGCTCAGTTTGCCATCCACCCGCGAGACCACGTTAAACCCGTCATAGATATGGTCGATCCGGACATAGCGTGCCCCCACGCTCTTGAGTAGTCCCGAAGTCGCAGTTAACCGGAAATCTTCGTCCGGCAGTTTTTCAAATCCTTGGGCTACCCCGCTCCAGGTTTTCTTGATGGGCAAGCCAGGCTGGCTGGCATCGATTACAATCGCGGCCGCCTGGTAGCTAGCGCCAGTTAGATACTTGGTCACCTTTTGCACGAGACCCACCGTCCATGGCAAACTCGCAACCAGCAACAGCACCACACTCAAAGATTTCCAGTTACGCCTCCACCACACTTCGTCCTCCTTTGTAAAAGCCTTGCTGTCGCCAAGTTTTTTTTTCATTCCTTCACTATGACAAATCTACTCCAAATATGCAAACTTGACTTATTGGTATATAATATAGGACATGAAATCATTCATTGCAGGTTTACTCACCATTCTTGCGCTCGGGGTGCTAGGTTTTTATACCTTTAAAGCCACAACCGGCTTCCTACTCAAGCTCAGCCCTACTCCCTCTGCTAGCCCCATCGCTTCATCTACTCCTATGCCATCATCTTCGCTCAAACCTAGCGCCAAACCTAGCTCCTCTCCTACACCTACCCCCAGTCTAGTCCCCACCACCAAGGGTGGCGAGCCCATCAAGGTCAGTGGTGGAACCGTCAAAGGCGTCACTACCACCAAAAAGACTACGACTACGACTACCTCCCACCTCAACCTCACTTTGGTCAAAACCAATGCTTGCCCTGTGAGCTATATGACCGAAGTCAAAGATATCAAAGACCCGCTTACTTTGCGCTATAGCCTCAAAGACAACTACAGCTTCGGCATCACCGTCTGGCGTGCCGATGGCAACGAACTCGTCTCCAACACCACCTATTCCGGCAACTCCGGTACCATCAAGACCATCTCCGGCGTAGACTATATGAAGGTCCGGGTCGAGAGCAAATCCTGTTCATCCACCTCCGACACTTGGCTGACTCTTACCGCAGAGAGATAGGATTCGTTAATCCGTTTTCCCGTATAACCGTAAATCAAGGTTTTTGATAACATAGTTCTATGGTAGACTTTGCGATTAAATTTGAAGAGTTGTTGGTTTGGCAAAAATCTCGCGAACTAAGTAAGTCTATTTACTTAGTTAGCAAGAACTGGCGAGACTATGAACTTAAAGATCAAATCAGACGAGCCGTCGTTTCAATTTCGTCCAACATAGCTGAGGGATTCGAGCGTGGGAGCAAAGATGACTTTGCTAGATTCCTATATATCGCCAAAGGATCTGGAGCCGAGGTGCGTAGTCAGCTATATCTAGCTTTAGACCTCAAGTATTTATCTGTAGAAGATTTTATACTGCTTAACGATCGGGCTGACCATATCGTGAAACTACTTGCAAAGTTCATTCAATCCCTCAAGATAAAGTGAAAACGGGTTTACTGATCACTGATTTACGGCTCTACGGATTTACGATTTACGATTTACTAGGCCCTACTCACATACTCATCCGTCTGCGTATCCACAATAATCGTCTCACCCTCTTTAATAAACAGCGGCGCCATCACCTCTACCCCCGTCTCGATCGTCACTGGCTTCTTGGGCGCATTGACTGTGTTGCCTGCACTGGCTTCCTGCGCTTCAGTCACTTTTACGGTCACCTTTAGCGGGAATCGTACCCCGATCGCCTTACCTTCAAAAAAGTTAAAGAACATCTTCATCTCTGGCAAGAGATACTTTTCTTTACCTTCAAAAATATCTTTCTCGACCTCAAACTGGTCAAAGGTACGGGGATTCATAAAATAGTAGGTCTCACCATCGACATATAAATACTGCAACTCCACGGTATCTACATCGACCGTCTCAACCATATCGCTAGACTTAAAGGTGTACTCATAGACGTTGCCAGTCTTGACGTTCTTCAATTTACTTCTGGCAAAAGCCGAGCCTTTACCGGGAAAGTAAAACTCACATTTTACGACAGCGTGAGGTTGTCCTTTGTACAAAACAAACTCGCCTGCCTTTAGTTGATTTGCGCGCATTGTACCCATGGAGGAGATTATAAACCTACCAAGACATACACAGCAAGACTATCGAGATTATTCAAGCTCTAATTTATACATTTTAACAAGCACCGCACACATTTCGCCAAGCGATAAACTCCGAAAATTTTCATCCGTCATTTCCATATCAAGAGTTGCAAGGCCCATTGTACCTTTTGCAAGAAATTCCACTATTTGATCCCTACTCACATGGCCCGCAGACATGATTGTTCGTATCGTATCTCCTGCCGATACTCTACGTTTTTCATTGCTCGCAGAGTAGTATAAGAATAGATAAAAGGCTTGTGTTCTATATTCCTGCTGTTTGGGGTGTTCAACATCAATCCCTTTCATATAGCTATTTCTCAAACAACTCGCCAACCGGGAAAAACAGGGTCTCGGCGATATCTGGTGTGTCCGCAAACAAAGCGACGAGCCTATCTACTCCCACGGCGATCCCCCCTGTCTCTGGCATGCCCATCCTCAGTGCCTCGATAAAATCAGTATCCATAGGGAACTCGGTCCTCCCCAGAGCTTTGCGCTCAGCTAGATCAGCTAGACAGCGCCTCTCCTGCTCTCTCCAATCAGTCAGCTCAGAGAAACAATTGCCTAGCTCCAGTCCAGCCATAAACACCTCAAACCGCTCGGCAAAGTGTGGGTCGTGTGCTGGTCTGGCCAGGGCGGCCTGGGCGATCGGGTAGTCGTATAGGATGGTCGGCCCTTTTTGCCCTAATTTTGGCTCTATTTCGTTGGCGATTATTTGGTTCCAGATTTCCTCCCAGCTCGTCGCTTCGCTCACCTGGTAACCCTTTTTCTTCCCTGCTGTTTTGAGCTTTTCCTCATCGAGCATGGTCTCTATATCTATCCCAGCATATTTCTCAAATGCTTCAGCGACCGATATCCTCTCCCAAGGTGCTTTGAGCGAGTATTCTTTACCCTGATACGACAATAAATCCGGATTTACTGCTTTACGGGCATACTGATTTACGTATTGCAAAAGACCAGCAAAGTCTTTTGCCACGTCCATATAATCCCCTGGCGTTCTATACCACTCCAAAATCGTAAACTCCGGGTTGTGCCTGCTACTGCGCCCCTCACCATTGCGGAAAGATTTGGTAATTGTAAACACGCTCCCACTCCCAGCAGATAGCAATTTTTTCAGTGCAAACTCAGGAGATGAGGGCAAAAATCCTTGCCACGCGTGCCCCTGGTCATCCTTTAGTTCTGTTTGGAAAACTTCGAGGAACGGCTCGGTACTAGGCGCGGGTAGTAGTAGTGGCACCTCCGCTTCGTGGAAACCCTCACTTTTAAAATACGCCCGGATCGCATCTATCACTTGCTCTCGTACCCAGTACCTCGCCCACAATTCTGGTTTTTGTTTTAGTTTTTGAAATGTTTTCACCCTCGCATTATAACTCACTAGTTTCCTTACTTTACAGGGTCTCTCCTTGTAAACTATACTAAAAATATGCCAGCTAAAAATAGTATTAAAACCTATGTCGACCACACCTACTACCACATCTACAATCGCGGTGTTGAAAAACGCACTATATTCGAAGACGAGAAGGATTATCTCGCTTTCCTCGGTTGTCTCAAGCTCTACCTTACCCCACCCAAACCCATCGACCGCCGTATCGTCGCCATTACTTTACAGGGAGAGACCCTGTCAGGTAGCAAAACCATCTACTGTCCATCGCGCCAACCCAACAATCACGAGAAAACGATCGAGCTAGTTGCCTATTGTCTCATGCCCAACCACTTTCATCTCATGCTTCGCTCTATCGAACGTGACTCAATGCCACTATTTATGCGCTCCCTCGCCACCAGATATTCTATGTATTTCAATAAAAAATATGAACGCGTTGGCCATCTCTTTCAAGGAATATATAAAGCAGTTATGATCGAGCAAGAAAATCAGTTCCTCTGGATCACCAAATACATCCACCGCAACCCACTCTCGCTTCCACTTTACAGGGATGATCCCTGTAAACTAACTAACTATCCCTATTCCAGCTACAAAAACTATCTAGGAGTTATCCATCAAGACTGGGTCCACCCCGAAAATATCCTTACCTACTTTTCTACAACTAATCCACGCAACACCTATCAAAACTTTGTCGAAGAGCCACTTATAGACCAAAAAGAATATTCCTATCTAACCCTAGATACTTTACAGGGATCATCCCTGTAAACTAATAGCGTAAACGTGCCCCCACTTTTACTTTCTTTAACAGTCTCTCGTCAGTCAATAATTTGCCGCATCCCCGCACGACCGCAGACATAGGCTCGTCCGTGACCCACACTGGCATCCTCGTGACCTCCGAGACCATCTTGTCTAGACCGCGAATCAGCGACCCACCCCCAGCCATGGTGATCCCATGCTGGATGATATCAGACACTAGCTCTGGCGGCGTCTCCTCTAGTACATCCATCACTGCCCGCACAATTTGCTGGAGCGTCGGGGCGAGTGCCTCGCGGATCTCAGTCGCGCTAAACTTCATCGATTTTGGCAAACCACTGGATAGGTCGCGTCCCCTGACTACGGTTTGCAATTCTTTTTTGTCATCTTCACTGATTGCACTCCCAATCTGTATCTTGACCTCTTCGGCACTGGCATCTCCCAGGAGCAAGCCGTACTTGACCCGGGCAAAATGGATGATCGATTCAGTCAGCTCATCCCCTGCGATACGCAGAGATTTGTTTAGTACAATCCCGCCGAGGGATAATATCGCAATCTCGGTCGTGCCACCCCCAATATCGATGATCATTTGTCCCCGTGGCTCGTCGATCGGGAGCCCAGCGCCTATGGCCGCGGCCATCGGCTCCTCGACCAAATATGCTTCGCGCGCACCGGCTTGGATCGCCGCTTCTGACACGGCTCGCCTCTCCACCTCAGTTACTCCCGAGGGGATCCCTATGATCACTTTGGGTCGTGGGATTTTGGCTATCCAGGGAGAGTTTTCGTGGACTTGTTTGATATAAAAGTTGAGCATCGCTTCGGCCCCGTCGTAGTCCGCAATCACCCCGTCGCGCAGTGGCCGCACTGCCTCGATCGCTTCGGGAGTTTTGCCCGCCATCAGCTTCGCTTCGGTTCCGATCGCCAGCACCGCCCCAGTGCGTTTATGGCGTGCGATGTAGCTGGGTTCGCGTATCAGTATCCCTTTACCTTTGACAAAAACAAGTGTGTTGGCAGTCCCCAAATCGATCCCCATATCCTGCGAAAACATACCCAAAAGAGAGTTCAACATAGAGCCACATGATACCATATCCGCCCCGCCATGGCTGGATCTGGTACACTATAAGTTCGAATGAATATATCTTAAAACATCAAAAAGTATCAGCTAAACTTATCCCACCTAGAAGATCAATTAGAGTGTAGCTCTCCGATTGGTTTTGCGCTGTGTAGTGGATTCCGACCACGTCGGAACCGTCACACAAGCAAAAATAAGCAGAAAGTTACACCTCAACACTTGCTCTGCTATACTTTTCCCATGAAGTCCATTATTGTCTCTACCCTCTACCTCCTCGCCATCTTCATCCCCCTCACCTTTACCACCATCAACTCTGAGCTATTCGAGTTCCCCAAGTTCATTCTCTTGCTCTCTGGTACTCTGGTTATCTCAGTCGCTTGGATATTCGATTACTTCCAGTCCCCAAAAAGCATCATCAATCTTAAATCTTATATCCAACATCCTATTTCCTTGGCGGTTCTCGCTGTCCTCGCGACCCAAGCTTTGGCCACACTTTTTTCCCTCCATCCCTATACCAGTTTTTGGGGCTACTATTCACGTTTTCACGGCGGTCTCCTCACCACTATTTGCTACACCATCATCTACTTTGCGACGACAAATTGGATGGACAACAAATCTGTTCACAAACTAATAAAAATATCTGTATTAACGTCTTTTATTATTAGCCTATACGCTATCGCGGAGCGCCTAGGCATCGACAAAAACTTTTGGGTGCAAGATGTCCAGAACCGCGTATTTTCCACGCTCGGCCAGCCCAACTGGCTCGCCGCCTATCTCCTCCCCAATCTCTTTTTAGTGCTCTACCTCTCCTCCACCAAAAAACTTTCTTTACTCCACTCTTCTATTATCTATCTCGTATTATTAGTCGCCCTCATTTTTACTAAATCGCGCTCCGGATTCCTTGCATTTGGCCTCTCCTCACTAGCATACTGGCTTCTCCTCGCTCGTCAATTTAGTTTTCTCAAAATCAAACAATCACTTCTCCTAACTACTATCATCTATTTCCTAACCTCTCTAATCCTGGGCACTCCCTACACCCCCACTCTGCGATCTACCCCTACCCCTTCTCCAATTGCTTCAGGCACTGCCCTCGAAGTCGGAGGAACCGAGTCTGGCGACATCCGCAAAATAGTCTGGCAGGGAGCCCTGACACTCATCAAACAAAGTCCCATCCTCGGTAGCGGACCAGAAACATTCGCCTATACCTACTACAATGTCCGCCCACTCGCACACAACCAAACCAGTGAATGGGATTTCCTTTACAACAAAGCCCACAACGAGTACTTGAATATAGCCTCGGGCGCAGGGCTAGTCGGTCTCTTTGCCTACCTTTATTTTCATTATGCCGTCTTTGCAAAAAGTCTTGTGATTATCCCCAAATCTAAAAAAGTAGCGACCGAGCAAGACGACCAATTGCGCAATCTTTATCCTGTCTTAGGGGGAGCTATCGTAGCCTTTTTTGTGACCAACTTTTTTGGCTTTTCGGTCATCCCGGTTTATCTCATGATGATTATGCTCGCTAGCTTGCCTACTGCACTCCAAAATGAATCTCCAAACTCCCTATTTCCTAACTCCTATTTCCTAATTCCCATTATCCTCGCCGTCATCTACCCCATCCGCTTATTTCTCGCCGATTTGTATTACACCCGCGGCAAAGCCCAAAACTCGATTCCCTTGCTCGAGCGTGCGCTTGCCATCCGCCCTGGTCTAGACCTCTTCCATGCCCAGCTGGGTGAGGTTTATGCCTCCGCTGGCCAGACCTCAAACGCAATTTCACAAGCTGAGCTTAGCAAAACTCTCAATCCCTACCATCTCAACTACTACAAGTCTCGTGCCAAAACCTACCTCACGCTCGCTGTCCAGGATACAGCTCATTACCAGGCGGCCGCTGAAGAACTAGAGCAAGCTCGCCAGCTCGCCCCAACGGATCCCAAACTCGCCTACAATCTAGGGCTCATCTATACCCGCCTCAACAATTCAGGCAAAGCCATCGCTCAGCTCCAAGACTCTATCTCCCTCAAGCCCGACTACCCCGAGCCCTACTACGCCCTGACACTCCTCTACGAACAGACCAAGCAAGCTGACAAAATCCCCGATCTCTTGAGTTCCGCCAAAACCAATCTCGCGACCTACTCCTCCCAACTCAAGGAAAAGATTGAGAAGTACACAAGCAAGTAAATGCTAGTTATATACTCGCGCGATACTTGCCTACCAATTCTTCATACAATGTCGATTCAGGCAAATCGAAAGGTTTATCAGTTGGCCGCCAAGTACAAACTGGAGCTCGCCACGTCCACTCATCTTCTCTCGGGCTTGTAACTAACTCCAGACCTAAATGGGTTTTGTCATTCATTCTACCCATCAGATCACATAACTCGATATACCCCATATAAGAATATTATACCACCTTTACTTCCGAGCTAAGGCCTACGAATATTGTTAATAATAAATATATGAGACCGTCGCCCAATCTAAGCCAGCCACCCCGTCAAAAGTCATTTGTAACCAGAAATAACTGGTACCCAAAGTTTAGTAATTTGCTAGTGCGACAAAGAATATGATATAAATAGCGTAAATATTAAATATTAAATTGAAAGGACTTTATGCCTAAACAAGAGGAGATAGTCCCAAAACACGAATTCAAAGCCGACCCAACTCCCCCTCCGAAAAGAAGAAACCTAATTATGGCTGCAATTGCGAAAATTGCTCCCGATTCTACGATTGGCAAACAGTATCGAGCAATCTTAGCTGCAGATAAAGAGATGCAAGGGCAAGTCACTAGAGCAATTGATCACTTGCAATATGGCCCAACTGATGATGAAAATCAGACATGATAGATCATGTTAAAATACCTACATGCAACCCATTCTCTCAGTCCCACACGAAATCTTGCGCAAAAAATCACTCCCTATCGACCAGATCACAC